>JAAZEI010000018.1 GCA_012512355.1 Clostridiales bacterium
GGAGGCCATGATGCCAGGCACGCTGCAGCCCGAGCCGATGAGGATGGGGATAAAGCTTTTGCCTGACAGCCCAAACTTGCGAAATACCCTGTCCATAATGAAGGCAATGCGGGACATGTAACCGCAGGCTTCCAGAAATGCCAGCATAAAGAACAGGACAAACATTTGCGGAACAAAGCCCAGCACAGCACCCACCCCACCCACAATGCCGTCGCGCAGAAGGCCTTGCAGCCAGGGGGCGACATTGGCGTCTGCAAGCGTTTGGTCAAGCAGCACCGGGATGCCCGGCACCCAGGTACCAAAATTAGCAGGATCGGGCACCTGCAGGCTTTTGGCTTTGGTATAGTCAGCCCATGAGGTGGGGATTTCCTGTTCTATGCCGCCGGTATCATCAAACACAAGGGCTGTTGTGCGGAGGCTTTGGGCATTCTCAGGGTCAAGCCCGGCTGATTGGGCTGTTTGTTCAAAATATTTAATCTGCGCCTCAGGCACCCGGTAGGATTCCTGCGCCTGTACATACTCAGCACCCCCTCGTCCCAGCAAATGCCAGCCTTCACCAAAAAGGCCTTCATTGGCCCAGTCCGTAGCCCAGCTGCCAACCGTCGTGACGGAGATGAAATAAATCAAAAACATGATGAGGGCAAAGATGGGAAGGGAAGCGAAGCGGTTGGTCAGGACGCGGTCAATTTTATCCGAATTGCTCAGTTTGTCCGGTGACTTTCTCTTGTAGGACTTTTTAATCAGGGTATCAATGTAGAGATAGCGTTCGTTTGTGATAATGCTCTCGGCATCGTCATCCATCTCAAGCTCGACTGATTTGATGTCTTCTTCGATGTGGTCCAGCTTGTCCTTTGGCAATTGCAGGTCTTCTAATACTTTTACATCACGCTCGAAAATTTTGATGGCATACCAACGCTGCCGCTCCAGCGGCAGATGGTGCACTGCTGCCTCTTCAATGTGGGCCAGAGCATGCTCTACAGTGCCTGAAAAGTTGTGCATCGGCATCATCGTGAGGGTCTTGGCATGGTCGATGGCCGCCTGCGTCGCTTCTGTAAGGCCCTGGTTTTTGAGGGCAGATATTTCTACAACCGGACAGCCCATCGCTTTTGACAGTTCAGACAGATCAATGAGGTCGCCGGCTTTATTCACCACATCCATCATGTTGATGGCGATCACTACCGGGATGCCCAGCTCGGTTAGCTGCGTGGAGAGGTAGAGATTGCGCTCCAAATTGGTGCCATCCACAATATTGAGGATGACATCAGGCCGCTGCGCAATCAGGTAGTTTCGGGCGACGACTTCTTCAAGCGTGTAGGGGGACAGTGAATAGATCCCCGGCAGGTCGACCAGGGTAATTTCAGGGTTGTTTTTAAGTTTTCCTTCTTTTTTTTCAACGGTAACGCCCGGCCAGTTTCCAACATATTGGTTGGAGCCTGTCAGGGCGTTGAATAGCGTGGTTTTGCCGCTGTTGGGGTTGCCTGCCAGGGCGATTCGAAGCGCTTGCATGCATTGTTTTTCCTCTCGTGGTCGGTCAAAATCAGGTGAAAACAAGCGGCGTCAAACCGCTTCTTCCACCTCGATTAAGGCGCCGTCATCTTTGCGCAGGCTCAGCGAATAGCCGCGCACCGTCAGCTCCATCGGGTCGCCCAGCGGTGCCAGGCGCTTTAAATGAAGCTCAACCCCCTTGGTAATACCCATGTCCATGATGCGGCGCCTGATGGCGCCCACTGCGTGGAGTTTGATAACCTTGACCGTATCCCCGACTGAAACATCTCTGAGTGTTCTCATATATATATCCTCTCGGTTTTAGCTTTGTCAAACAAATCGTTTGGACCCAGCCCTCCGTAAAATAACTAAAGTTGGTTTGCGCAGGTTCGAAGCGGCAAATATAGCTCTGGTTAGAACAAGGCTTCCGCGGCAGAGCATTGCAGCTGATTTTACAAGGACTCAGCAGCTTGCGTACATCCGATCCTCGGCCACCGCATCGGCATGCGTCAAGTCAAGAAACTAGAAATAGTTAGTGTATGCTAACAACATCTATTTTGCATCCTAAAGCCATGTTTGTCAAGGGCTTTTTTAAGATGATCCTGCAGAATATTTATATTGACTCTGACGGATAATGATTTTGGGATTTTGCTTCACCTGTGGTATGCTATAGATATTAAATAAGGTATATCTGAAAGGGGAAAAGCGCATGAGCCTCAAGCGATCAGGAGAAATGTATCTGGAAACGATTTTGATTCTTTCGCAAAGGGGTGAACCTGTGCACGCGGTTGATGTCGCAAAACACATGAACTTTTCAAAGCCCAGCGTCAGCCGTGCCCTGGGTTTGCTGCGCGATGGCGGCTACCTGGAAGCTGACGCCCAGGGGCATCTGATTTTATCCCCTTCCGGAGCGGAAGTCGCGCACAAAATCTACGAGCGTCACCGCCTGATGACGGAGTTTTTGGTGTACCTGGGGGTTGACCGTGACGTCGCGGTTGAAGATGCCTGCAAGATGGAGCACGACATCAGTGAAGAAAGCTTTGAAGCGTTTAAAGTATATGCAAGGAAATTAGGGCTCATTTAGCGCCTCAAGCTGATCAATTGCCGGGTGTTTAGTTATATTTCGATGTTTTGGCCATTCCACACAAAACTGATATGCCATCAGGCTGTTGAGATTATTTGCTGATTGAACCGAAAACCGGGATACAGCCGCTTATCTGAAATTAAGATTGACCGAGGGAAAATTGAATAGGAAGAAAATGACCTTGGCCATCCTGATTATTTGGCTCATGCTGTTCGCAGGAGTTTCCTGCGCTGATTTGGGAATTTGAGGAGGGTTTGTCTATGTACCTAGAAAAACTATTTGGACTTTCAGGCAAGGTTGCCCTTGTCACCGGAGGCGGCCAGGGCATTGGACAGGTTGTCGCCCAGGGTCTTGCGCAGGCTGGGGCAAAAGTCGTCATCATGAACCGAGCCAATGTGGAGGATACGGTCAGCCTGATCAAATCCGCCGGCGGCACCGCCATGGGCGTCCAGGCTGATGTGACGAGCGAAAAACAAGTGGATGCTGCCCTTCAAAAGGTGCTGGAAGCCTATGGCACCATCGATATCGTTGTCAACAATGCGGGCATCTGCATGCACCAGAGCACCCTGGAGATGACACCGGAGGACTTTCGCCGCGTGCTGGATGTAAACCTCACCGGTACTTTTATCGTAGCACGCGCGGCAGGCCGCATCATGATCGGGCGGGGAATCAGGGGCAATATCGTCAACATGGCCTCCATGTCCGGCTCGATTGTCAACATTCCCCAGTGGCAGTGCAGTTACAATGCATCCAAGGCAGCGGTCATCCATTTGACCAAATCGCTGGCGATGGAGTGGGTTGACCAGGGTATTCGCGTTAATTCTATCAGCCCGGGCTACATCGCGACACCTATGTCCACCGACAACCCTGCAGAAATGAATGATGCGTTTATCAAATTAATTCCCATGCGGCGCATGGGCGATGCCCGGGAACTTGTTCCCACCATTCTGGCGATGGTATCGGACGCCTCTGGCTATACAACCGGCAGTGATTTCATCGTTGATGGCGGGTATACCTGTCTGTGACAAAGAAGAATTGGAGGATTATATATGCTGCAGCAAGTGATGACAGCACCCGGAGAGATTGAATTCATCGAAGTGCCGGTGCCTGAAATTGCAGACAATGAAGTGCTTGTGAAGATTGAAAAAATCGGCATCTGCGGATCGGATGTCCATGTTTATCATGGCAAGCACCCTTTTACCCAATACCCTGTGACGCAGGGACATGAGGCATCTGGTTATATTCAAAAACTTGGTAAAAATGTCAAAAACTTAAAACAGGGACAAAAGGTCACGGTAGAGCCGCAGCTGGTATGCGGCAAGTGTCATCCCTGCCGCCACGGGAAATATAACCTCTGTGAAGAGCTCAAGGTGATGGGCTTTCAGGCGCCCGGCATGGCCGCCAGGTTTTTTGCGACGGACGCGTCAAACATAACGCCCTTGCCTGACAGCTTTCATCTGGAAGACGGCGCCATGATTGAGCCGCTGGCGGTGGCCGTCCACGCCGTCAACCGCGCGGGGGATGTTGCCGGCCGGGATATTGTCGTCATCGGCGCCGGCCCTATCGGCAACCTGGTCGCCCAGACAGCCAAGGGAAAAGGCGCGCGCCGGGTGATGATTACCGACATCAGCGACTTTAGGCTTAAAATTGCCAGAGACTGCGGCATTGATGTCTGCGTGAACACGAATATGGATGACTTTAACGACGCGCTGCTGCAGGTATTTGGCCCTGACAAGGCTGACTTTATTTTTGACTGCGCAGGCACCAACCTGACCATGGGGCAGGCGATTGCCAGCGCCCGCAAGGGGTCGACGATTATTCTTGTCGCCGTTTTTTCGGATTTGGCGACCATCGACCTGGCCCTGGCAGGCGACCATGAACTTACCATCGCCAGCACGATGATGTACCGGCACGAAGACTATGAGGAGGCAATCAGGCTGGTGACTGACAAACTCATCAAGCTGCGGCCTCTGGTCACCAAACACTTTACCTTTCTTCAGTATCCGCAAGCCTACCGTTTTATAGAAGAGAATCCGGAAAAAGCCATGAAGGTCATGATCAATGTGCAGGAATAGAAACCATTAGATTGAAAACGATGGCATTATCTATCCTTGCATAGGTCATGACGATAAACTCCCCAGCCATAAAAGCTGGGGAGTTTATCAATCTATTTAAATATCATGATGTCTGCGGTGTCTGTGCCAAGTGTCATGATGGTCACTTATCTTTAAAAAGGTTCCATAAGAGCAGATCTTTGGTATCGATGATTGGTTTGCTGCGGGGCAGAATTACCATCAGCAGAATAAAGCTCACCACCGCGACTTCCGGGATGCCCAGGAGAATTGA
>JAAZEI010000019.1 GCA_012512355.1 Clostridiales bacterium
TAAATGGAGGATTTATGGTTGGTTTGGGAAAATACACTAAAAATAATCACATATCAGGGGGTTTTAGCGGCAAAGCAAGGCAGAGTATCTATATCACACTTATAAGTCTTTTTGCAATAGCTGTTGTTGTCCTGTTTGTTTTATTTAATAACGCCAACATCTATAAAGGATCCGTCGAACAACAGCTTAATAAAAGAATTAACAGTTCTATTATTGATGCTATTGAACAAGTCAATCGACTGACTGGTGGCGTTCAAGCGAATTCGACTTCGCGTATTGCAATGGTTCGACAATATATTTTTAATATCGATCAGCTTAATTTAATTAGCATTTCAATCAACGGTGAGGAAGGACGTCTTGTTCCACAGGAAGCAATCTTGGCATTATATGATGATTTGGACACCTATGAGAAGCTTGTGCAAACAGCAACATCATCCACCTTAGAAATCCGAACAACTTTGCTTACACATCTCACTGCCCTTAAAGAATTGCTGTAGCTTTGGAGAGGGTCCTGGTTAAAATACAAGTTTGATGTTTTATGTTTAAATGTGACCAAGCTATTTTAGCCACATCAATTGATTCAAAAACACCAAATACGGCTGAACCTGCACCGCTCATTTGAGAGAACAATGCACCATGATCTATCAGCTCTCTTTTCAATTTTTCAATTTCAGGCAGTAAATAGATGGCTGGTGGTTCCAAACTATTTCCGCAATACTTATTCAGGTTAATAAAATCCTTATTCTCTATGGCAATGATACTGTCTTGCAAACTATAATGACGTGTATCTATTTTTTTGTTATAATTTAAAAACACTTCTTTTGTACTGAGAGATTTTTCTGGCTTGAGCAAAACGATCCAATGTTCCTGTGCAAAGTGAAGCGGCTGTATGCTTTCTCCGACACCTTTGACTATAGCTGGCCTTTGCTCCAAACAATATGGTATGTCTGCACCAATCTTAATTCCAAGGCTCTGTAGTTTATCTAGCGGATAATTGAGTAAAAACAAATGGTTGAGTGCATGCATCATAGCTGCGGCGTCAGCGCTTCCGCCACCAAGTCCCGCGCCGATGGGGATTCTTTTAGTAAGACGGATGTGCAGTCCGGCGGTTGTTTTTCCTGCATTAAGCATTAATTTTGCTGCTTTGATGATAAGATTATTATCATCAGCGACGAACTTGGCTGTGCTGTTAATTTCAAGTGTTAAATCTGTATTCGTTGTTTTATTTATTTGCAATTCATCATACAAATCGATGTGCTGCATAATCATCTCTAGATCATGGTAGCCAGTGTTCATTTTCCCCAGAATTTTCAGATACCAATTTATTTTTGCATATGCTCGCGCTATCATGATTTTGTATCTTCAGATATTAATTCTGTTTGCACACATCTCTCTAAGGTAAAACGAAAAGAAGCACCATCATTTCCATCCAGTAGCTCAATGCGTTGATTGTGTTTAGATAAAATAGTCTTAGAGATAGCCAGTCCAAGACCGGTTCCATTTCCGGCTGTATGTGCTTTATCAGCTTTATAGAAACGGTTAAAGATAAACGGCGCATCCTGTTTAAGAACTCCAACTCCATTATCTTTAATGGTGACGCTGATGGAATGATTATCGATATTTTCTGTCTTTATTTGTATGACTCCACCTTGGGGTGAAAACTTTATGGCATTGTCTACCAAATTAATCAAAACTTGTTCAATTTGATCCCGGTTTGCATATACGCGACTTTCTTCCTGGGCAAAATCAAATTTCATTTCTATCTTGTTATCTTCGATTTGTTTTATTTTGGTGATAACTACGAGTCTTATAAGTTCGTTGATGTCAAACCTTATTTTTTCAAGCTTGATTTCAGCGTCTTCAATGCGCGAAAGATTTAATAAACTTGTGATGAGTTTACTTAATCGATTTGTTTCATTCAAAACAATGGTCAGATAGTGCTTTTCGTCAGATTCCTTAATCGTACCATCAAGTATCCCCTGTATAAAACCACGTATATTTGTCATGGGTGATCGAAGCTCGTGAGAGAGATTCGCAATAAAATCACGTCGCTTCTGTTCAGTATCGCTGAGTTTATCGGCCATGATGTTAAAAGCCACAGCCATGTCATAGATTTCTTTGGTACTGCCCTCAAAAACTCTATGGCTAAAATCACCGGAAGCCATGTTTGTGCTTGTGCGAGCAATCTCCTTTAAAGGTTTCGTAAATCGCCGCGTATAGAGTGAAATGAGCAATGCGCCAAGCAGCACAGTGACAAAAGCAGCGAGTGCAACCCTGATGATTAACCCTTCATAGGAAGCGCGAACTGTTTGAGCGGCGGTTTGAATATAGACAGCACCCAAAACAATTCCGCCGCGATTCCAGGGTACTGCTACAGTAAACATGGGACCGTTAACTGTATTGATTTGGTCAACCAGCTCTTGCCCGTTGAGCACATCCTTCAAACGGCTGACAATATGCTGAGGATCAAATGCAGCCCTCAACTCCTTATCTTCATCCAACATAGATAAAAAATATGCAGTTCCTTGTCCCGATCTATCCACAACCAGACAGTATGCTGAATAATCTTCATAAACACTGCGAAGCTTTTGGCGCAGCATCTCCCTGCTTGCGTCATGTCCAAGACCAAGAGCAGTTTCAAAACTGCTAATTTCAATCGTTCCTGATAAATAAGCTATATCATACGCCTGCATCTTGAGTGCATCCATTCGATTTTGAATCTGCATATCACGCATTGTCAAATAGAATATGCCCAACAGCATACCCACACAAAGAGCGATAACCAATATAAATACTAGCATCAGCCTTGAAAAGGTTGTAGAACGCATTACTGTGCCTCGAACTTGTAGCCTACGCTCCAAACAGTACGAACTGCCCAACCTA
>JAAZEI010000182.1 GCA_012512355.1 Clostridiales bacterium
CTTCTATGGCTCAGCAGCCCGACGCATCCGCCACCATCACCAGAACGCTGTTTGTAGGCCTTGCGATGATCGAATCCACCGCCATTTACTGTTTTGTGGTGACGATGATTCTGATTTTCGCCAACCCTTTCTGGAACCATTTCATCTCTGCGGCCGGTGGGATGTAGCCTATGACCATTGACTGGTTTACCATCTCCGCGCAAGCCGTCAACTTTCTGGTGCTCATCTGGCTGATGAAGCGCTTTCTTTACAAGCCTATTCTCAAGGCCATCGACGAGCGGGAAAAAAACATCGCGGATACCATCGCGGCTGCTGGCAGCCAAGAGGCCAGCGCGCAGGCACAGCGCCAGGAATTCCTCAAAAAAAATGAAGAGTTTGACCATCAGCGCGCCCAAATGCTTAGCCAGGCCACCCATGAGGCCCATGAGCAGCGCCGGCGCCTTGTGGATGAAGCAAACAAAGAAGCTGATGCTTTGCGCGAGCAAAGACAGGAAAGCCTGCTGGAGGATGCCCGGAGACTCAGCCGGGCGATTGGTCTTCGCACACAGGAAGAAGTCTTTGCCATCGCGCGAAAAGCGCTGTCGGATCTGAGTTCAAACAGCCTGGAAGAAAGCATGTGCAAGGTATTCATTCGACGCTTAAGGGACATGGACGGCAAAGAAAAGGAAACTCTCGACGCAGCTCTGGGCACGAAAACCGAGACTGCCCTGGTCACCAGCGCGTTTGACTTGCCCAAGGAGCAACGGATGGCCATCCAAAACGCGCTGAATGACATCTTCCAGGCAGACATTCGCATGGAGTTTAAGACCATGCCGGAGCTTATCGGCGGGATTGAGCTTGCTGCCAAGGGCCAGAAGATTGCCTGGAACATTGCAGATTATATCAACTCCATGGAAAAGAACGTGGATGAGCTGATCAAACAGGGCCGTCCCAATCCATCCTAAGGGATGACCGGTCCGGATAACCATTGGATAAAAGGAGGCAGCGATGATGGACCTTCAGCGCTTAGAGCATATTTACAAAGATATGTTTTCAAGTATGAGCCTGGCAAGGGAGTCTTTTGCACCGCAGCTCATCCCGCAGGAGACAGGAAGAATTACCAGCCTCTCCACAGGCATCGCCAGGGTATCAGGGCTGCCCGGTGCAGGGTATGAGGAGCTGGTGTCCTTCCCCGGGGGCATACTCGGCATTGCGCTGAATCTGGATGCAGAGGAGATAGGTGTTGTCCTGCTTGGAAATTACAGGCATCTCAATGTAGGAGACGAGGCCAAGCGCACCGGCCGCGTCATGGATGTGCCCGTAGGCCAGGGCATGATAGGCAGGGTAATCGACCCGCTGGGCCGCCCCTTGGATGACCTGGGGCCGATGCAAACAGATAGCCGGCTGCCCATCGAGCGCGCTGCCGCCCCCATTATGGACCGTGATCCTGTGACAGAACCTCTCCAGACGGGCCTGAAAGTCATCGACGCTTTGATTCCCATTGGCCGCGGACAGCGCGAACTGATCCTGGGCGACCGCAAAACCGGCAAAAGCGCTATGGCCATCAATACCATCATCAACCAGCAGGGACACAATGTGCTGTGCGTTTATTGCGCGATTGGCCAGCGAGCGTCATCTGTTCAAAAAGTTGTAGAAACCCTGCGGGAAAAAGGCGCGCTTGAATATACCGTCATTGTCGTCACAGAAG
>JAAZEI010000183.1 GCA_012512355.1 Clostridiales bacterium
CCGGCTGAGCTACGGGGACAGGTCTGGGCACGCAGCGCAATGTCTGCATCCTGCATATTTTAGCACAATGCAGGCCGCAGGCGCAAGCAGCAGCGGCCATAAACCAGCCGCGCTTGATTTTATTAATCTCGCATCGCTTCGGAACCCGCGATCACATCGAATAGTTCAGTATCGATGCTGCTCTGTCGCACGCGGTGATATTTGTGTTTCAGCTCCTGGAGCAGTTCATCAATATTCCGGTCAGCACGCTGCATCGCAGCCAGTCGGCTTGCGTTTTCGCTTGCCAGGGATTCTGTGCAGGCTCGAAAGAGTGTGACAAAGAGAAATTCATGGATGAGCGCCTTTAAAGTCTCGGTGCTGCTGCCGATAACTTCAGGCAGATTGCCCGCCGGCCATGGCACGCCCGACATCCTCCGGCGCCAGCTCTCGTCCAGGGGCAGGAGATGGCGAACCGCGGGCTTGTAGACTGTTTTGGCGGAAGGCCTGTTGTAAAAGAGGAGGATTTCATTCACCTCTCCCCGGCTGTAACCGGACTGACCGTCAATGAGCAGCTGCCCGACCAGCGGGGTCACCCCTCTGATGGTATTTGGCAGAGAATAGAGCCCCACAGGGGAAAAACCAGCATCCCTCAAAGCGTTATAGACGCGTTCTCCCACCGCCCAGATCACCTGGTCGCCGGGCAGCGCTGCGAGTTTATCGCTTGTATAATTAACAATCACCTCATTAAAACGGCCGACCATTCCCTGATCCGAACCGATCACGATAGCCCCCGTGGTGCGAACAGGGTTCCGGTCACTTGAAAATTCAGCCACGGGTGCCAACCCAATCTCGCGCAGACACAATCCAAGCCCCTGCTCGATGGTGGCGTAATAAGCAGATAGCGAGGCCACGGCCCGCTCGTATTGACCGATGCTCGAAGAGGCCATGCCCTTCATGGTACGAACAACGGACTTGAGGTCGCCGGCACTTTTTATTTTCCGACGCATGCCCACGGTGCTTTCGCTCATGATACTCTGTATGTTTTATGCTGGCAGAGACCAACGGCAGACATACATTCCTTTCCGGTTTGGTGCTTATCTTTTAAAGTCTTCCTAAATTGAGGTTTCGAGTGAAGTTTCGTGATATCTGATTACGTATTGTCCCGCTCAAGCGTCTGCTGCCTGAGGTCCCGGGCTGTTTTGGGCTGTTCTTCTCCAAGCGGGAGAAGGGCTTTTCGCGCCAGCTCCAGGAGGGTCTGACGGATTTCATCGCTGAGTTCATCGTCGGATGCAAACCCTTCACGTATTGTTAGAGGGATTTGCAGCGCTGCACGGCGCAGTGCCTGTTCGGCGTCTTGGACCTTTTCAAAGGGAAGGACATCCAGCAGCCCCTCGCTGAGCGCCAGAAGGATCATAATCTGCGCCGGTACAGAGACGGGGGCAAACTCCGGCTGGATAAAGCAGGCGCGGATTCGACGTCCGTGTTCAATGATTTTTTGCGAATCTTCATCCATTCGCGCGCCGAACCTGGCGAAGTTCTCAAGCTCCTCAAACTGAGAATAGGCAAGCTTCATGTGCTCCGCCACCTCGCGAAACACCGGCAGCTGCGCTTGACCGCCAACGCGTGAAACAGATTTGCCAACATCTACAGCCGGTAATGTGCCTAACTCAAACAGCGTGGGGGACAGGTATATCTGTCCGTCTGTGATGGAAATCAAATTCGTCGGAATAAAGGAGGAAATATCCTGCGCCTGGGTCTCAATAATCGGCAGCGCCGTGAGGGAGCCCCCTCCACGTTGTTTTCTCAGATGCGTCGCTCTCTCCAGCAAGCGGGAATGGATGTAGAATATGTCTCCGGGGAAAGCTTCCCGTCCCGGCGGCCTGCGCAAAAGCAAGGAAATCTGGCGGTAGGCACGGGCATGCTCGGTGAGGTCGTCATAGACAATCAGTACATCCCGGCCTGCCTCCATAAAGTGTTCCGCGATGCTGGTGGCGGCATAAGGGGCAATATACAAAAGGCCAGGCGGGTCATTTCCTTCTGTGACGACAATGGCGGTGTATTCAAGCGCGCCTTTTTCCCGCAGGGTCGCCACAGCCTTTTGAACAGATGACGCGCGCTGGCCAATCACGCAGTAAACACACAGCACATTGTTTTCCCGCTGGTTGATGATGGTATTGAGGGCCATGGCGCTTTTGCCGGTTTTGCGGTCGCCCAGAATGAGTTCGCGCTGTCCGCGCCCAATGGGAATCAAAGCGTCGATGACTTTGATGCCCGTCTGGAGAGGTTCGGTGACAGGGTCCCGGTCCATAATGGGGGCGGCAGCGCGCTCGATGGGCAGCCTGCTGTCTGTTTGTATCGGCCCCAGGTCATCAAGGGGTCGGCCAAGCGGATCGATCACCCGACCTATGATGCCCTGGCTCACGGGTACATCCATGACGCGGCCGGTGCGCTTGGCCTCGTCTCCTACATTGAGATGCCTGTAATCTCCAAGCAGAACAACGCCTATCTCCTGCGCCTCCAGATTCAGCGCGATGCCAAGCATGCCCCCGGGAAAGGACACCAGCTCCTCATACCCGACACCGGGCAGCCCGGATACCCTGGCGATGCCAGTGGAGAGGCTGGTAATTCTTCCTGTTTCCTGCGGGATGAGCTGCGGTGCAAAAGACTCCCTTGCCAGGCTCATACTCGAAAACATATCTTTGTAAATATGCTCTAAGCGCTGAGGGTCCATCATCACTGCCTCCTTTTATCCAATGGTTGGTCTGGAACGGCCCTGTTTGATCAGTTCATCCACGTTCTTTTCCATGGCGCTGATATATTCAGCAATGTTCCAGGCAATCTTGTGGCCCTGGGCTGCAAGTTCAATCCCGCCGATGAGCTCCGGCTCTGTCTTAAACTCCAGGGGAATGTCAGCCTGGAAGATGTCATCCAGCGCGTTTTTGATGGCCTGGCGCTGCTGCTGGGGCAAGTCAAACGCGCTGGTGACCAGCGCAGGCTGGCTTTTCGTACCCAGGGCTGCGGCGAGGGTTTCCTTTTCTTGGCCGTCCATGTCCCTTAAGCGGCGAATGAATACCTTGCACATGCTTTCTTCCAGGCTGTTTGAACTCAGATCCGACAGCGCTTTTCGCGCGATGGCAAAGACTTCTTCCTGTGTGCGAAGACCAATCGCCCGGCTGAGTCTGCGGGCGTCCTCCAGCAGCGATTCCTGCCTTTGCTCGCGCAAAGCATCAGCTTCTTTGTTGGCTTCATCCACAAGGCGCCTGCGCTGCTCATGAGCCTCATCAGTGGCCTGGCTGAGCATCTGGGCGCGCTGATGGTCAAACTCCTCATTCTTTTTGAGAAATTCCTGCCGCTGTGCCTGCGCGCCGGCCTCTTGGCTGGCGGCCTGCGCGATGGTATCCGCGATCTTTTCTTCCCGCTCGTCGATAGCCTTGAGAATAGGCTTGTAAAGAAAGCGCTTCATCAGCCAGATGAGCACCAGAAAGTTGACGGCTTGCGCGGAGATGGTAAACCAGTCAATGGTCATAAGCTACATCCCACCGGCCGCAGAGATGAAATGGTTCCAGAATGGGTTGGCGAAAATCAGAATCATCGTCACCACAAAACAGTAAATGGCGGTGGATTCGATCATCGCAAGGCCTACAAACAGCGTTCTGGTGATGGTGGCGGATGCGTCGGGCTGCTGAGCCATAGAAG
>JAAZEI010000184.1 GCA_012512355.1 Clostridiales bacterium
ATCAACCAGTCCATTCCTTTCCTTGCAAAAATTCGGTCCACCCTTATATTCGGCAGCCTGCTGCTGCTGGCAGTTTTCGCCATCAGCTTTTTATGGATGCGCTTTGTTTCGCCAGTGGTACACGCGGATATTAGAAAACAAATGGCGCTCAAGCAGCTGCGCGTGGGGCTGCAGTACTTTTTCGCCATAGCGATTACGCTGGTGATGCTCTTCCCTATATACTGGATGATTATCTCATCCTTTAAAACCAGCGAAGAGCTGCTGCTGCCTGTCCCCACACTCTGGCCCAAAAAGTTTATTTTCAGCAACTATCCTTTGGCGCTGCAGAAAGCCCCCTTTGGTCTGTATTTTTACAACACCATCGTCAGCACCTTTTTTATGATGATGGGTGAATTGATTATCGGTGTGCTGGCTGCCTATGGCTTTAGCAAAGGCCAGTTTGCCGGAAGGGACGGTCTGTTTTTGCTGGTACTGGGCGCGCTGATGATTCCTATCCAGGTCACCTTTGTGCCCATCTACGTGCTGATATCAAGGCTCGGGTGGATGAACTCCTTCCCGGGGCTCATTATCCCCAACCTCGCCAGTGCCTACTTTATCTTTATGCTTCGCCAGACCTTCAAAGCGGTTGATGACTCCTACCTGGATGCAGGGCGCATTGACGGCATGGGGCGCATTGCCACCATCGCCCACGTGCTGGTGCCCATGTGCGCGCCGACGCTCATTACCATCAGCATCATCTCCTTCATCAATGGGTGGAACAGCTACTTCTGGCCAAGATGATTACCACAGACAACTCCAGGCGCACCATCGCCGTGGGCGTGGCCTACCTGAGAGAAACCTTCTCGGGGATGGAGACCTCCAACTACAACGTGATGATGACCGGCGCTGTCCTTGGGATTATCCCCATTGTCATCCTGTTTCTCTTCCTGCAAAAATATATCATGACCGGCTTTAGCAAGGCGGCCATGAAATAAAATTTTAATCAAATTGACTTTCTCGCAATAAAAATCCGGCTGTTTTATAAAGACAGCCGGATTTTTTTAAGCAATTTTATTTATTTGAGATATTGCATCAGCCTTTTTCGAAGCAGGTCAAAGGCAGCGTTGACAGCCACTGTTTTGGTATAAGCAGCATCACGCGACTGCACATAACGCCCTCCCGCAGTGGTTGTATCATCCATGAAAGTGACGGCGCAGGCATAATTTCCTTCACGCACGACGAGCGCCAGGCCGATATCGGCACCCGTCTTTCTTTGTACGGTCTTCGCCAACGCTGTGGTGGTTTCCTCAGGTGAGCCCAGCGGCTGCGTCATCCCAAGCGCGGCTTTGAGGTCATCGCAGGTCTGCGCTGAAAATCCGGGTGCCAAAAAGCCTGCCGCGTCTGGCACAGCACTCAGGCGAGAAAGCGCCAGCGCCCCCGTCCCGCAATCGGCAAAGGATACGCGCATCTTTGATTTTTTGAGTAAATCCACGACGCAGCTTTCCACATTCTCCACATCCACGCCATAAGCATGCGCCCCCAGGCGGGACAGCACCTCATCCACCATCGGCTGGGTAAGGGCGCTCCCTTCCTCCTCATTCTTCGCGCGCGCGGTGATGCGCACATAAGCTTCACCTGATCTCGCATAAGGCGCTACAGTCGGGTTGACGCCTTCTTGTATCAAATCATTCAGCATTTCTGCCATCGTTGATTCACCAAGCCCGACTACACGCACATTTCGCGATACGAGCACCACGGCAGAATAGGGCCGAAGGAAAGGCACCACCAGGTTTTCAAACATGGGCTGCAGCTCCCTGGGGGGCCCAGGCATCAGGATGACAGCGCGCCCTTTCCCATCCTCCAGGATACAGCCGGGGGCTGTTCCCTGGGGGTTTTGCAGCACCCTGGCGCCTTGGGGCATCATGGCCTGTTTTTCATTGCTTTTTGGCATCACCCGATGGTTTAGCTCGTAAAAACGCTTTAGCTCCCGCAGGCTTTCTTCGTGCATGACCATCTTTTTGCCAAAAACCTCAGCTGCGATTTCCTTGGTCAAGTCATCCTGCGTGGGGCCAAGCCCTCCAGAGACGAGCAAAAAATGAGAACGCTCCAACGCCTTTTGCATCGCTTCTTTGAGACGCTGTGGGTTGTCCCCCACCACCATCTGAAAATATACATCCAGCCCCAGATTGGACAGCCCTTTCGCCAGAAAATGAGCATTGGTGTTAAGCGTATCCCCCAGCAGAAGCTCAGTGCCCACACTGAGGATCTCGCAGCGTTTTCTTTCCATTAAGCTTGTCCTCTCATCATTCTAAAAATTCTGTCTTCATTGTATGCTCAGGGCTTCATAGTTTCAACAAGAAAAGTCGCAGTTCAGGATATTACGGCATAAATTATAAAAAACTCTAAAATAATTTAATTTAATTATTATTAATTCTCAGCATTCTCAATCCCATTGACTTTGCGATACGCGTCATTTAAAAAGCCAGACAGTGCGCAGGATAATTGCAGGCACTGTCTGGCGGTTTACTTAAAGGATATAACTTGATTTTCTTAGCTGGCTCAAATGCAGTTACTTGACACTGC
>JAAZEI010000185.1 GCA_012512355.1 Clostridiales bacterium
AAACGATAAAAAGACGTATAGGCAGCGATGGGGGCATTACTGTCTGCGGTTTGAGCAGTCGGTTCAAGCGGCATCAGTTCACTCAAATGCCTTGAATCGACAAAAGCATATTGCCGATGGTAAATCAGTTTCGCCCAACCGTTCTCAATGCCGATGATGGCAAGCCTGACGCCCGGGCTGAGGGTGATGATGGCCTCAGAAGCTGCATCGGGTTGCGCGCGAAGAGAAGTGGTTTGATTGACCCAGCTGATATACTCGCTGAGGATGGCCGGATATTGAGGTGTCTTGGCAGGATCAGCAGGCTCTACTCGGTTAAAGTCGATATATCTGCGCTGAATATAGCCCGTTTGATCTTTAGAGGTTCGAATCAGGAGCCAATCAGGGTATAGCTCAAGTATTTCTACTTTTTCCTTTTCAGAAAGCATGGCCAAGTTTTCTATCATCTTATCGGGTTTCTCTTTTAAAGGCGCAGCTTTGATGAGGCGTGCCTTATAAAGCACATCCGGTTGATTTTCAGCAAGGACGCTTAATGAAAAACTAAAAATGATCAAAAGTAAAAAAATAAACTTTTTCATTATGTTGACATTTCCTTATAAATAGCGATAAACAGCGCCCCATCCTGTACATGAGATACGATGCGCACTGGGAAATCATAATCATTTCTAAAAATAAAATTGAGACCTCCTGAGGATGCGTCAACTCCATGGGGAAGGTAGGGTGCGCCGTTGAGTCCATGAGGCGCCCGGGCCAGTACAGTAAGTCCGCGCAGCGGGAGTACGGCGTTGTATAAAGTGCTGGATATCTGGCAGCTTCCACCGCCGGAGGAGGGAACTAGTTCGCCTTCAAACAAGCTCCATGCTTTTAAATAGCCATTACGGGCTGAGAAAGGGCCGACACTGCCGTTAAAGTCCAAACTTTCACCTGGCAGCATCACCCTGTCCATACGCTGAGAACCAACCTTCAGATTTTCCATTCGGTTGAGGTTCATTTCATTTTCCGCGATATTATAAAAAGAATTATAGACTGCAATGGGAATATCGCCTGAAGCTGAATCCACTGTTGGGGCAACCATTTCAAGAGCAGGCAATTGGTCAGTATTTACATAGCCATATTGCCGTTTGAATATTAGCCGTGCCCAGCCATCACTAATATCTACAAAACCAAGATGCGTCCCTGCCTGTAAGGTAATAAGGGTCTCACTGTTGGCATGGGGCTGGGATTTCACATTTATTTCTGAATTTAAAATTGTAAAATAGCGGCTGACGACTGTCCCATATCTGGGTGTGGCGGCTGGGTCTACAGCTGTTACATTGTCAATGCGCATCCGCAGTACAAAGCCCGTTGAATTTCCATACAGGATTTCTACGTAATTGGGGAGTACATCCACGATATCTATTGAACTGCCGGGTTTAAGAGTTCCAATTCGCTCAACGCTGCTGTTGGGCCGTTGTACATCCGCAGTGGGGTAAACATAAGTGGCGGAGCCACTGCCGTATGCTGTTGTAACAGAGCCTTTGTAGAGCACAGTTTTGCGGTTTGCAGCATAACTTGTGGGGATCAATAATGTCAGGATGGCGGTCAATATAAATAATCCTGCAAGCAGGCGCTTGGGCATATCAGGTTTCTCCTTCTTGGTTGTCGGCGGATGACTTCTTCTCAAGTTTTTTGTGGGTGCCATCTTCTTGCTGAACATAAACATTGTCGAGTTGCTGACGAAACCCTTCTCGAAAATCGGCAAGGTATTCTTTTCTCAAATCATCAAGTTCAATGAGCTCAGCACTGGTGATATGATCATCTCGTTTTTTCTTCCCAAGGCTGAGCATATAGGCAACACGGTCTTTATCCATTTATACCTCTTTTTTCTCTAACAAAGTCAATCCTAGGATAGCCGGCACCGCGAGAACCACAACATACATCGCATAGGAGAGCCATTTGCTCATTTGAGAGCGATCAATCATAAATTCAAGGCCGAGTATCGCTGCAAGTTCAACAGGCAGAAGGCAAATGGTAAAAACTGCCAGCCTTGTGAACCTTTTTTGTTTGATAAGATAAATCGACAGACAAACCAATACCCCGGAAAATAGAAAAATTGAAAGTACTTGCTGTAATCCAACAAAACTAAAACGCAGATGTGCGTCAAATCGAAGACTTTCAAACAAAGTTTGAGTTGTGCCAAAAAGCAATGCACCACACATGATAGTATACCCGGATTGTCGATGTCTTTTAAAATATATAATAGATGTAATGCAAAGAAGCAAAGCAGTCATGCCTTCGAGCAGATAGGTGCGAAGGTAAGCATCATATTCATCATGAAAGGCTAAAAAAGTATTTTTAAGCACATCAGTCACCAGGGGGCGGCTGATGCCCAGTGTTGTAAACCCTTCTCCAAATCTCGCTGCTGCTATGAATAAAAAAGCAGATGGAACACACACATCAAGCCATGCTGATGCCTTGATGCCATTGGCCTTGGCCGCGATTACTGCCGCGAGCATGGCGCCTGTTAATGCGCCAAACATAGATAGACCGCCGGTATGCAGATTAAAAGTGTTCTCAAAGTTTAGAAAAGGCGCAAAACTCACATCGAATATAACATAAACGATGCGAGCACAGACAAGCCCGAAGATTGGCGAAAGCAAACAAGTAAGCGCCGCTGCACTTTTCTGTGACTGCGGTTTTCCAGACCTGACCAATAGCAGGATAGCCGCTAAAATGCAGCCCAAACTAATATACGAGCCATATGCATAGAACTCTAAACCAAATAGATTGAAGGCAATCACATCACTATTCATTATTTCTCAACCGAAGCATCAATCAGGGTAGCAAAATAGAGCATATCGCTTTGCGCTCTTTCATTTGATATCGATTTATCCTGGTAATATGTGTCATTAAACACCATCGTAGCAGAGTTGCCGCCATCAAAATTAAAAGCTTGCTGGCAACCCAGCTGGTGCATGAAATCCGCAAGTTCATTATGAGTTACACCTTGCGCCTTCTGGTTTCGTCCTTCAGCCAAAACAAGCACATATTCCAGCGGTCCTGTTTGTCCTATGGCCAGGCGAGGCTCTTTGCCATGAGGATTATAGCCATAGCCGCCGTCAAGTTCCAGAAGAAGACCATCTTTTACAAGTGCCGGTCCAAAAGTGAATGCATTGACAATCTCATGACCGGATTGCTGAAAAGCCTCTACCTCGTCTTTGTCAGATTTAACAAAGAGATGAAAGTCTGAATTTTCATCAATGATCAATAAATCTTTTGTTCTGTTGTATTTGGCGCGAATCCTTTCGCCCATACGATACTCAAAAGAAGTCTTATTGGGATCATTAGATAAATAATTGGCGTTGATAGCTATCACCGCATGATTTTTTTTGGCCATCGATGAGATTAAGGCAACCCGGCTCGAGCCAGGCTTTCCGGCCAAACCGGTACGAAGCTGGCTGGGATTACTGATATGTACATGTGCAATGCGCCACACCTGACCTTCTTCTTCTATGGTTTCAAGTGATAAGATGATACTTTTATCTATATAACCATTGGGAGTGTAAGCGTTTAAGTCTGGGAGCATGCCGCCGCTAAAATCTCTTGGCAATGCGGCAACATGCTGAGTTTCAGCGGAAGCTCGGGGAATAATCAAGTCGAGTAGTTTGTATTGCGAAAGGGTGCCATCCTCATCTAATTTGTCATACAGGCGATTGCGCTCGCTGTCAAGCAAGGCGCCTGATGGGATGAGGAAGGGCAGGCTTAAAATAAAGGCAAATGAAAGCAGCAAACAAATAACGCGAATAATTTTCTTCATGAAAGTTCATTCCTTTTAGTTTTTTTCTCTGCAAACACCCAGGAGCGCTGCAGACGGTAATTGACAAAAAACAGGACTGTGTCTACCAATATTTTAAGGATAGTTTTATCTACAGTGAACAAAGAATTTAAGACGCTGATGAGTGTGGTGGAAACCATCAGCACTAAACTCGCCAGAATGACGTATCTGGGGAAAGCTCCCTTGCATTTATCTACTTGAAACACAAATGCCTTATTGGCTTTAAAGTTGACAGCAGAAGAGATTGCCCGCGCCATAGTGTTTGCGATTAAGATACTTAAAGACATTCCCCATAATATTTTGATGTTTGGATTGAGACCTGTCAAGGGCAGCACCCATTTATCCAGAATCGTAAAAAGCAGGATATCTATGAATGTGGCCACACCGCTTGAGGAAGCGTACTTGAAAAAATTCTTAAACAGCTGACCATAGATAAGCGCGGAATCTTTAAAGAGACGATAATGTGTTCGTCGGTTTTCTTCTATGTAGATGGTTTGAATCTTCACAGTATAAAAATCAACCAGGCGGTTTGAAGCGAGGATAAGCATATTCATTTCGTATTCAAAACGATCTCCCGGTACTTCAAGCATCAAGGGAATCAGATCCAAAGAAAATCCTCTCAGACCTGTTTGTGTATCTGGAAGCCACTTTCCATAAAGGATTGCAAAAAAGAAACTTGTAAGGCGATTGCCCGCAAGGCTTGTCCAGGGAACATTATCGGTTTTAAAGTCGCGTGACCCGATAATCAGACCCTTGGGATGAATAACCAAACTTTCTGCGACTTTAAGGACATCATCAGCGGTGTGCTGTCCGTCTGAATCAGCAGTCACGATGCCGGCGGCATCCGGATAATTCTCTAAAATAAAGCGCATGCCGTATTTAAGCGCATGGCCTTTGCCCTGATTTATCGGGTACCCAATTACCTGACAGTTTGCATGATGGTTTAGCTCCTCAAATAAAGAGGCAAACTCATCACCTGAGCCATCGTCTACTATGAGGATTTGTTTAAAGCCATGGGAGAGCAAGTCCTCTGCATATTCTACCAAGAGGTGATCCGGGTGCAGGGAAGGGATCAGTACAACCGCATCCAGTGGGTTCATTAGCTTACCAATCCTTTTAATCGTTATTTTTGACTATCTGTTGCTGAAGGCAGATCACTGGGTGTGATTAAGTTCAGACAAAAGAATTACATCATGAT
>JAAZEI010000020.1 GCA_012512355.1 Clostridiales bacterium
CAACTGAGCTGTGCTCAGGAAGGCAGGTGACTATGCGCAATTGAGCGGGGGCGGAAAAGAATCGATGCATCAAAGCAGTAATGATTGAGAGTAGTATTAATAGTTACTCGCTGATCTTTTTCAGTTTTCCAGATTATGCCTTGCCCAGCTTAAACATTCTCCCTGGTAAGATCTCAATAATTCCATCAAGCTCAAGAAAGGTAATTTGCGTATTGAGCTGGGCGGTATCCAGTTTTGTAATCGCAATCAGCTCTTCAAAAGACTTGGAATCGTCCTGCAGAGCCTCATAAATGAGCGTCTGCTCAGTGTTAAGTTCCATTGATGGGAATCCAAGCTGCTCTTCTTTGCAGGGATATGCTATCCACCCCATATCCTCGAGTATATCCCCCGCACAGGTACAAAGCCTAGCGCCTTCACGAATCATCCGGTTGGGAATGACAGACCCAGGTGAATCCACTTCGCCGGGCAGCGCAAAAACCTCTCTGCCCTGTTCAAGTGCGTGGTTGAGGGTAATGAGTGTGCCAGATTTCTCTCTGGCCTCAACCAATACGGTTGCATGCGCAAGGCCCGAAACGATGCGGTTTCTTATTGGAAAGTGATACGCCAAAGGTTCGGTGTTGGGCGGCAATTCAGTGATAACCGCGCCACCTGCTGAAATGATTTCTTCAGCGAGTTTCAGGTTTTCAGCAGGATACATACGGTTTAAGCCGCTGCCAAGCACAGCAATGGTCCTGCCGCCAGCAGCCAAAGCGCCCTGATGAGCCGCAGTATCGATTCCCCGGGCAAGGCCTGAGACAATGCACACGCCCTGCCTGGCGAGCTCCTGTGCTATATTAAAGGCTTGATTTCGTCCGTAGCGTGTCTCCCGGCGCGACCCTACAATGGCAACACTTGGTACTTCTTCCCTAAATAAAATGCCTTTGTAAAAAAGCGTGTCCGGAGCATCCTGAATATTGGATAAAAGAATCGGGTAATTCTCATCACCCACAAATGAAACATTAATATGTAACTCTTCAAGCCGAAGAAGCAGCTTATCGACTCCGATCGCTTTTAATCTGCTGAGCTCCTGTATCGTCTTTGCGCTGAGGATACCTGAGGTGCCGCGAGGAAATTGTTCAAAAACAGCTTCATAGCTTCCGTAGAGATGCAGCAGCTTTTCCCTCGCCTTTAAGCTAACCCCTTCACAAAGGCTCAGCCATAATCGACACAGCTGATCTGCTGAATTAAGCACGCGCTCCCCCCCAATATTTAGAATCGATGCAGCGATACTGTATGGCCTCTGCCATGGACGGCAGCTGAATAGTCTCGTCTCCTCCCAAATCAGCAATCGTACGTGCCACCTTTATCAAACGAGAATAGGCGCGCATACTGAAGCCTTTTTGTTTCATCACACGATGCAGCAGGGCCATTGCTTCAGGCGTTATCTGCGCCAGCTCCTCCAACTGTTTGCTGTCCATCTGGGCATTGGAGCGTATCTTGGTCTTTTTAAAACGTTCAAGCTGTATTTGCCTTGCTTTGATGACCCTCGCCCTGACATCAATACTTGCTTCTGCTTTGCTTTGGCCGCTGATTTCTTCTACGGGCACTGCATCCACTTCTACCTGCATATCAATGCGATCCAGCATTGGGCCTGATATGCGGTCCAGGTAGCGCCGAATCTCATGGCTCCCACAGCGGCAGGATTTGATGCGGCTGCCAAAATAACCGCAAGGACAGGGATTCATACTGGCAACCAGCATGCAATTGGATAAATACTGCATATGTGCGCGAACGCGCGAGACAGTCGTCACCCCGTCTTCCAGAGGCTGGCGCAAAGCTTCCAGGACAGTGCGGCCATACTCAGGCATTTCATCAAGAAAAAGAACGCCATTATGCGCCAGTGATACTTCTCCCGGCCTCGCGTTGCTGCCCCCTCCCACCAGGGCTGCCATAGATGCCGAGTGGTGCGGAGTGCGAAATGGACGCTGGGTTAACAGCCCGCTGCCATGGGGCAAAAGGCTGGCTGCGCTGTATATGCGCGTGGTTTCAAAGGCTTCTTCCTGCGTCATCATGGGCAATATACCGGGCAGACACCGGGCAAGCATGGTTTTTCCTGAACCCGGGCTTCCAATGAAAAGCAAATTATGGCCTCCTGCGGCAGCCACTTCCAGCGCACGTCTTGCCGTGTTCTGTCCGCGAACCTGTTCAAGATCCGAAGTGATCCGCTGCTCGCTTAGACAATCACGATAGCTTTTCTGAATTTGCGCAGGAATAGGCGCCTGACCGGTCAAGTGCTGTACCGCCTCATATAGTGAATGCGCCGGATATACTTCCATCCCCTCGACAGCTTCCACCTCTTTGGCATTTGCAAAAGGCAAAACCACCTGCCGATAACCCCTCTCCCTGGCTGCTATCACCATGGATAAAGCCCCGCTCACAGGTGCCAGGCTTCCATCAAGCGCCAACTCACCGATGAGAAGAATGCTCTCAAGGCCATTTGCCCGCATCTGTCTGCTGGCTGCGATGACTGCAACGGCAATGGGGAGATCAAAAGCCGTTCCTTCCTTCTTTAGATCTGCCGGAGAGAGATTGACTGTAGTGCGTACATAAGGCGGAGTGAAGCCACTGTTTTTGAGCGCGGAAAAAACGCGCTCACGGCTTTCTTTTACAGCGGCATCAGGCAAACCGACAATATTAAATACAAATTTGTCACTGCTTGACACATCCGCTTCTACCGTAACGGGTTCCCCTTCAATTCCGACCAAAGCAAAGCACTGCGTTTTTGCGAGCATTGCAGCCTCCTTGATAATGAGACTTTAATAATAAATCCAATTGGGGAACCAACGCATGGCATTAAGCCAGTCTGTTGATACCCTCAGACCTGAATAATAAGGAAAAAAAGCAACGAATAAAACCAGAGCGATGAGCAGATAGGCTATCGTTGTGAGGAGCCCGACTTTTTTATGTTTTCGCCAGAGATAATACAAAGCCATGACCGCGCACAGAATAATAAATGGAACAGAGGGGAAATAATGGTAAAGGTAAGTACCGCGTGGCACCAGCATCCAGGGAGCGAATTGAGCGAGATAAGCTACAATCAAAAGCGCAGGGCGTATATCTGTGTGTTTTTCAAAGGAAATGAGTGAAAAACGAAGTGGGAATAAGCTAACATGCTGTTTTAGCCTGCAGTAAACCATCAGCAGAAAAGCGGCAAAACCACCCCACCAGACTGCAGGATTACCAAAACTCATGATGGTACTGCCTGTATTGCCAATGCGAGTTCCTGAGAAGAAATAAAAGGGTTTGAGTATCAGGGGCCAGGCATACCAGGGCGAGTAGAAAGGGTGGTCCATTCCCAGGCCCGGTGAGGCATGATAATTAAACATTGATTTGCTGGCATCGAACACTTTTTTTACAGTCAATCCGCCGGGCGTTCGCATAAACCAGGGCAAGAATGAAATATAGTAAATAAAAGCGGGAACAGCAATGAACAGCAGCAAACACCAGAGCAGGGTATATATGGTTTGCCAGCGCCAATTTTGGGCAGTTTGGGTGGCGATATTAAGTTTATCCGGTTCATCAGGCATTGTATCTTCCAGCAAGATTTGTTCGGCAGCCATGCCAGTCGCTGCTCTGCGATACATTGCAAAAAAGAAGATAACAGCCAAACCGATGCCTGCATAAATACCGGTCCATTTGCTGGCGATGCCAAGCCCCATAAACAAACCCGAACAAGCCAAATAAATAATATCATCTCTAAAGCGTCTGTGCGCGCTTTCATCCAGCGCATAGCGGAACATAAAAGCATAGGACAGGATAATGAACAGGGTCACAAAACTATCAATGGTAGCAATACGGGTCTGCGCAAAATGCATGCCATCAACTGCCAGCAAAATCATGGCGGCAAGACCAAACAATCTTCTCCCTGTTAACATCTTGCCCAACCAATACATCCCGGGCAGCATCAATATGCCTGCCATGGCACCGGCGAATCTCCATCCAAAAGGCGTCATGCCAAAAACCATGGTTGACAAACTCATGAGTACTTTCCCAAGTGGTGGGTGACTTGTCTCATACGTTTGATTTGGCTGGGTTCCTTTGATGGCATTCATGTGTTCGTAAGCAGTCCTGGCATGGTATATTTCATCAAAATACATGCTGTTATACCAACTAGGTTCGCCTTTGAGCGTATTTTGCTCATCAATGAGAGCTTCTCCCTTGCCTGATACGAGGCTCAAAGGAATATCTTCGCCCGTATCCGCGTCCCTCACAATGATTTCCATCAAAGTGGTCAGTCGCTGCAAGGCTGTAATGCGAAGGTAGCGCCCCTGCAAAACGGCTGTGTCGCTAAGATAGTTTACATCTCCGTTGCTGGACAGGACTGAATCGCTAAGGTATTGCCAATGAAAACAATCCATTTTATCAGGCTGTGCCAATTTCGCCATTTGATTTGACCAATTTAACTTGTCGTCACTCACCCCGACTTCAAAGTCGCTTTCACGTTGATGAATCCCGCCAAAATACAGCAGTTTAAAACTGCGTTCTTCACCCAGATCAAATATTGCCTGATTATCCTCGAGTGTTGATACCCAGGGCTGCTGCGGGGATTTGGTGGCACCAAGGTTGGTAAGAGCAACAGCCCCAAAAATCAAAGTGATAGCTATCATCAGCAGCCAGTCCTTGAAATCCATCTTAGCAGGATGTCTGCCGTGAAAAAGTCTGTGCCTGGCTTTGCCTGAAACAGCATCAGCTGATTTGCTCTCTATATTATTCTGATCTGCTGACAAGGCTTTAACCCGCAAGACAGGCGTATCACTGCGGCTATGCGTCAAGCCAAGCAACAAGCCCCAAGCGCTCACCAGGACATTCAGGCCTGATATCAGGTACTCAAGCCAACCCGATTCACTCACAATACCAAAATTTGGCGCCGTGAGATGCCCGGGCACACCGCCAATGCGGATGCCCCTGTCCAGCGCTATGCCAACATTAAGAAAAGTCAGAATGCTCACAGCAATCATCAGCCATAGAATTTTTCTGTCTCGTTTTTGCACATAGGCCAGCATCAGCAGCAGGATAGCCGGGAAAACATAGCGTTCATGCATCATCACGCCAAAGCAGCAAAAAACCAGGAGCATCACAGCACCCAACAATGGCAAATTATGTACACTGCCTGATGAAATAAACCGAATCAGGATAATCAGGAAGGCTGAAACCATCAGCAAGGTCCCTGTCACGCTCAGGCTCAACGGCAAAATCCCTACAGCGGCAGCAGGCAGCAATGAAACCATTAACCCAAATAATTCAACTTTTTTGATCGATGACTTATAAGATAATAAATAAATAGATACCGGAGCAATCAGGCTGATGCTGCCAATCAGTCGAAGCAGGATAGGGGCGGACTGTGAAATGGGAACCCAATTGAGGCCAAAGAGAAAATACAAATTGGTGGCATTAACAGTAGCATAATCATAAAAAGTCATTGTGCCAAAGTATAGATCGCTCAGCCACTTCGCATTATCCTGCTTGAGCGAAAATGGCATGATGACAGCAAGCGCCACCGCAAGCGACGCGCCTATCCCAATCAAAGTATGTTTCCACTTATTCTTATCCTTGCTCTTCATCAAATACAAAACCAGCGCTGCAAGCCCCAGCGGCCCAAACATAAGAGCCTGGGGTTTCATCAAAATAGACAGCACATAGACAGGCAATGCGTAGGACCATTTGCCTTGATATGCCAGGATGATGACCGCCATCAACAGTACAGCAGGCACGCTGTCCGCTTGCCCCCAAGCGGCTCCAGTTACAAAAACAACAGGATTGAATGCATAAATAGCAGTTATGAAAAGAGCGGCTGTTTTGCTGCTGTACTTTTTGATAAATGGGTACAGCAGCGCCAAGGCTGCTATATCGGCCAGGATTGGCGGCAATTTTATCATCAATTCGCTGGCACCCGTCCCAAAGAGGCTGCCTAGCAGACCAAGTGGCCAAAGCACCAGCATATATCCGGGCGGGTAGTCACTATGCTGCTCTGTTATATAAAAACTCGAAGGCCCAACCTCATGCATCCGGTTGGCCCAGCCGGTAAAGCAGCCTACATCAACCCCATAACCGGGGACAAGAACGGCAATGACGATTCGGCTGATGAGGGCAAAAATCAAGAGCCATAAAAAATTCATATCCCAAAGTTTGCTGCTTTGCATTGAGTCAATCTGAGGGTAAGCCTCCGCTCTTTTGGCAAATTGCACAGCGAGCAAGCCAAACATTACAGCAATCAAAAGCAGCCAGGGCCATGCAGGGGCAGCCTGTTTTATGGCAGCCTCCACCCGGGGTGAAGCCTTCCACACTTCCCAGGAGTCAACCACTTGTCCGGCGGGTGCTTCTTTGATGGCTTTAAGTGAAATATCATCAAAACTTGCTTCCCCAAGGCTCTCCGCCGAATAGCCTCCAAGGCGCGCAAAGACAGTAAGTTCTCTTTGACCGGGTCCTGTCCGTCCGTATACTTTAACTTGCTGCCAGCCATCAGGGGTAGATAAATAACTCTCGCTGTCCACGTATACGTCAGCAATCGACAAATTAGCGCCTCTTCCCTCGCGCGCGTCCGCTAACACCATGCCGCTGAGTTCATATAGTGTATTGGGGGAGACACTGACTGTCTGCATAAACCTGGCGTCATTTAATTCGACATTGCGTATGCGAATGCCTTTGCCGCTGAAGCCATCTGTCACATCAAATTCGCTGGCACCGGGCAAACTGAAATACGCATCAGGCAGCCAGTTCGCGGGAAGCTCTTCTCCGGTAATCTTCTCAAAATCTCCATTGCTGAGAAGATTGATCCCGTAGTCAACTGAAGCCGATTTTGGTTTGAATACTATATATAAAATTGCTGCCGCGCCTACTGCCAAGACGAGCAGTAGGATTAGAATCCTGTTTTTCTCAAATAATTTTTTCGCTGTCATATCATTGCATCCTCAACAAAATAAATACCCGCGCGCGAAATTTCTATGATATCAAACTGCCAGCCAGCACCTGTTTTATTTTGTTTCATGTAGGCCTTGGCTGCACGATACACCCTCTTGCGCTTGTTATCATCCACAGACGCAAGCCCTGAACCCAACCGGCCCTGGGGCCTAAACTTTACTTCGACAAAGCGAAGTTTGCCTCTGCTGCTTGCAATGATATCAATTTCACCGCCGTTTGCACGGTAGCGGGTACTTAATATCTGCATGCCCAGCATTTTAAGATACTCACGGGCTAAAGTTTCACCTTCCAGACCTTTTTCGTAGCCTGTCATACATCCGCCTGAGAGAAGTTGCCAATAAAACTTTTGCGATGAAGCGGACAGGGCCCATATTCGCGCAAAGCCTTTATATGTTCGGCTGTGCCATAGCCCTTGTTCTTCAAAAAACAATAGTGCGGATACCGTTCGTCCTCCTGACGCATGAGTCGGTCTCTGCTGACTTTGGCGATAATTGATGCTGCGGCGATGGCATAACTGAGTGAATCACCCCTGACGAGAGCTTTTTCCCGACCATCGAGCTGCAAATTTTTTACAGCATCCACCAAGTATATATCTGCCCTAGCACCTGCTGCAGCTTGGCGCATGGCATGTATCGTCGCCTGCAGGATATTGATGCGGTCAATCTCTCCGGCATCCACCCAGCCTATGCCAATATAAAGCGCCGTATCAATAATATCATTATAAACCAATTCGCGGCGAAGTTCTGAAAGCATTTTTGAGTCATCCACCCAGGGAATAACAGGCTCTTTTGGCATCACCACACAGGCTGCTACCACAGGACCCGCCAATGGGCCCCGCCCCGCCTCATCAATACCGGCCAAGCGAAACCCCTGGGCATAATAAGGAGCATCATGATCAACCAAGGTTTGCAGCCTTTGCTGTCTTTTTTTATTCATAGCGGCGGTTTTTCCAGCGTTATCCGCCCAATTTTTCCTCCGCGAAATTCGTCAAGTACTGCCACAATGCCCCGGTCAATATCAAGTTCACCACCGCGTACCAAAAAACCTCTGTTTTTGCAGATCGCTTCGAGCAGCTCTTGTCCCTTGAGGGTCTCATCAACCAACTTATAACGCTGCATCAAAGCATTCTGATGATTTTCCATTAGATAATCAAGCAATTCAATTGCCAGGTGCATGGTATCATACACTTGGTCCCTGATAGAACCAATATAGGCCAACCGTTTGGCTGCCAGGGGATCTTCAAGTTTTGGCCAAAGCATCCCCGGAGAATCCATCAACTCAAGATAAGGAGTTACTTTAAACCATTGGGTGGAACGGGTAACGCCCGGCCTATCCTCTGTTTTAATGCTGGAACTGCCTTTGATTAAATTAATTAAAGTTGATTTCCCAACATTGGGTACACCAACCACCATGGCTCGAACTGTCTTTTTAATCCCGCGCTTCTGAGCGTTCTCTATTTTTTGCTGAGCAGACTTTTCAATCAGCGGTATGATCCTGGCTGCTGAGCGTAAGCTGTTGAGCGCAAAGACAGTCATATCCTGCTGTTTAAAATACTTCTCCCAGGCAAGTGATGTCTTGGGATCTGCCAAATCCGCTTTGTTGAGCAAAAGAATGCGCTGTTTATACATGACCATCTCATCCAGATCCGGGTTACGGCTGGACGTTGGCAGTCTTGCATCACACACTTCCACCACAACATCCGTGCGCGAAAGCTGGTCCTGAAGTTGGCGTTTGGCTTTTGCCATATGCCCCGGATACCAAGATATAGACAAAGCATGCCCTCCTGCCCTAATCGATACAGGACAAAAATAACATGCCTACCTATAAAATGCAAGGTGAGCACCGCGTGTGAATTAATGTAGGATTTGATAGTGAGGCTATGTGCGGATTCTTTCAAGCTGCTGCACCAAGTCCCTGTTTCAAACTGAATATTTTAACCATTTAAAATTATTTGACTTCTTTATGTGTGTGCTAAGCACATAGTATCAGCTAACAGTGTCTACACAAGGTGTCCTTTCTTTAAGATTGCGCCAATTCTTCATACTTTTTACG
>JAAZEI010000021.1 GCA_012512355.1 Clostridiales bacterium
GGGATGATAGGTGTAACGCGTTCGCCCATAAAGCGCCAGCAATAAGGACAAATGCGATTGGCAGTGTTGGATTCTTTTTTGCAGCTGTTACATATCATCCCTTATGTCACTCATCCCTTGTGCCAAACAAAGCCTCATATTCGGCATCGTCATAAAACTCTCGCACTGGCGCTTCACCGCCCAGTGCCTCAATAGCACTTCGCAGTTCAATGTAGTCAAGGTAACCCAGCGCCTCTTGCTGTGCCACCTGCATCAAAACAGGCAGCGCGCCAGCATCGCCCAACCGCCCCAGGTAAGCTGCAAGAAGTGCTTTTCGCTGAGGGCGCGTTTGAATCAGTCTTAACAATCCCTCCAAAATACGTTCATCACCCGGATACCGGCTCAGAACGGACAGCATTGCTTCTTTGCCGGCATCACTTGCACCCTCAAGAGCTTCAAGCATCTTGTCGCGCACAATTTCTCCCATAAGCTCCAAGCTTTCAAGCGCATTGTCACAAAGTTCGTCCTGATCACCCCGTTGGCACTGCCAGGAAATGTAGCGATCCATCGGTAATTTGCTGTCAAGTTCCCTCAGCAGGCTGATGGCAAGCATTTTCTTTTCATTGCTTGCGTCTTCTTCATCAATCAGACCTTGCAAACTCACTGCTGCCTCATCGCCCAGTTCCGTGATACGGTTGAGCAGCATATCAGGCAGGCTCACACGACTGTCTAAATAATTTTCCATCAACTTCACCAAGGTATGCGCATCGTGCCACTGCCCGAAGTATTCCCCGGGTTTTAATCCTTGGAGCCACTGCGCAGGTGTATCCAAAAACCTCTGGTAAACAGCGGGCATCTCCAATTCCATATCATCCGGGTCATCATAGTCATCACTGTGAACTTCCATCCATTGTCTGGTATACTCTGCAAAATGGCTGTCAAAATCAATCAATTGCACGTCATTCACCTCGTACTGCGGCATGTTTTGCCATATCGTTCAATTCCCGGGCACTGAATTTGTGATTGCTGCGACAGAAGTGACAAGCCATTTCTGTATCATCGTCTGCTGATCCCATTTCAAGCAGCTCCTCCCGACCTAGTGAAAGCAATGCACGTCTCATCTTTTCACGTGAGCAATCACATTGGAGCACCAGGTTCTCTGCTGATAAGAGCTCCAGATCCATCCCCTGAAACCAGAACTCTGCCAATTCTCTCATCGACTTGTCATAAAGCTCCCGGCTGATGCCGGCAAAGAAAGGCTCGCGTTTCTCTAACTCTTCTATCACGCTTATTTCACAACCGGGTAAAGCCTGGATTAGAATACCGCCCGCACTCAGCACTGTTCCTTTCTGATTGAGGCAGCCAAGCGCCACCAAAGAGGGTGTTTGTTCGGACATTGTGAAATACTCAGCAAAATCTAGTCCCAATTCTCCTGAAACCAGATTTGAGATGCCGATGTAGGGCTCTGCATCGGGCCTGTCACGAATAATTGTCAGCTTGCCATGCCTGCCGACAAAACCTCCAACATCCTGCTTACCGTCACTGCGCAGCGGAAGTTCGGCCTGAGGGTTCTCTACTGCGATTTTTAACTTGCCATCGCTATGCCCCACGACGGTCATGCTGCCGCCTACACCATCTCCTGATACAGTGGCCGTGATGCTCTTACCTTCATCTTCAATACTGGAAAACAGCATTGCGCTGGCACTAAGCAGTCTGCCCATAGCCGTTGTCGCAACATCTGAGGCCTGGTGAATATCCGCGGCTTGCTGCGTCAGTCTTGTGGTGCGGCACATCAGCACCCTCGCCTGCATGCCGGAAATGGTCATGCGCAAAAGGCTGTCGGGCTCATTAAATATTAAATCATCTCTAATCATTATTTTTCCTCATTGCGTCTTTTTAAGCGCCGAAATATGAAGGCGCTGAGTTTGTTCATCGGGGAGTACAAATGTCCTGTCCCCAAAAATGGTGATGGCGTCAAACCCTGCAAGTTCCAGTTCAGCCCTTAACTCATCTGCAGACCAGGCTCTTTGAACCTGATGCTCAACCAGATACCGCCAATGTCCCTGCGATTCTTTGACATACAGATGCAGCTCCATTTGAAGCAGGTGTTTTGCCTCATGCCAATCATTATACCAAATATAGTGAACATCACCCTGCGTATGGGACAGGGTATTGTTTCCCAGCGTATGTCTCAGCTTATGAACACTTGAAATATCAAAACAAAGAACTCCTCCGGGTTTGAGGTGCATCAGTGTGCTGGTAAAAAACTTCTGCAGAGACCTCTTGTCCCTGAGGTAATTGACACCATCGCAAGTGGCAAGGATGGCATCTTGTTTTTTTATCAGACTTAATTTTTGCATGTCCTGTCGAATCAAGGGGACATTTTTGCCGTGACGGCGTAGTTTGTCCGCTGCAATGGAGAGCATTTCCTGGGAGATATCAAGACCGGTTAATGTGTATCTTTCGCTAAAAGGTAAACTCAGGCTGCCTGTACCGCAAGCGCATTCAGTCACTGTCGCCCCTGGCGAAATGCCGGCCATGCTAAGCAATGAAACATAATAATCTGCCCACGCAGTATAGTCGACATCCTGCATCAGGCGGTCATATACCTGCGCAAAATCGACGTACATCAGTCGTCTTCATCCTCTTCATACTCATCATCAAGGTCCTGGGGATCAATCAATCCTCGGCCTGTCTTCACGCCATCGATTTTACTGTTAATAAAACGGTCAAACACAGCATTTGAAAGCGATGCCGAGACAAAGCGCGCCAGCGCATTGCCAATGAGCAGATAATAGGCGGCCAAAGCCATCAAGGCATATAATGCTGAAGAAGGTATAAACCATGTCACGAATACCACAATTAAAGATGGAATCAGCATCACCAGACGCAGGCCTGCGGTTTGGGGGAGACGGGCAACTGCCAGAAGCAGGCCATTTTTAAGCAGCATGGACAGGCTGAGCTGATAGCTCACAATCAAAGGATAAAAGTAAAAAGTACCCAGCATCCAAAGTATTCCCAGCATTACGGTCAGCATCTGCGGGACGATAAACAAGATGTTTTGCGCAATCATTTGTCCATAAAACTGATATCCAACAAAGATGATCAGCGGAATTAAACCTGTAATAAAAGAAATGAAAAGCGATTGCTTCCAATTAGCCAGGAAGGCATCCTTGAAATCGCTCCATACAAAAGCATGCTCATCACGCGACCAGTTGCGTGTTACATAAGCCATGCCTGCCTGAAATGGACCCGTCAGGGCGATGGCGGGTACCAGAAATAATAGCGAACGCAGCGCCAAGCCATTGAAAAGCGGTCTGATATTCTCTACAACTGCCAGTTGCTCGGGCGTAGCTGCCGCCCTGTCAAGTTCAACTGACTGCACAAGACCTGCCAGGCCAAACCAGTTTGATACAAGTTGCGCCAATATATACATCATGGGCAGCCAGGCAATCGCTGTGACCAGATTAAGTCTAAAC
>JAAZEI010000186.1 GCA_012512355.1 Clostridiales bacterium
ACCGAATTCTCTCAGAATCAACTGTCGTTGTTCGCTTCTCTTCTCTGTATCGTTTTCAAGGTTCTCGCATCCCCAGACTTGCAGTTTCGCGCTTCGCGCTCGACCGCCGCTTAAGGGTGCCTGAATAGGATATCATCACTCTTTTGCGATGTCAACACCTAATCCACATGATTTTGCTAATTTCTAATAATGTTTGTTACTTTCCCAATAATATTTTTGTGTTTCTCGAATAACTGGTTCAAATGAAGACACATCGGCCAAAGGCTCAAGCAACTTCTTGTAAACATATTGCTGCTTTTACTACTTTTGTCTCAGACTTGCGAACTGTGCCATCGCTTCACGCACAGTGCTCACTTGAACGATTTCAATTCCTGCCATATCTTTGAGCTTGTTGGTTCTGTCCTTGGGACATATTATTTTTGTGAAACCCAGCCTCCTGCATTCCGCAAGTCTGCGTTCAAGATGTGGGATCGAGCGCACTTCACCAGATAATCCCACCTCACCCATCACCGCCAGCTCCATGGGCAGTGTTATATCAACCAAGGAAGACGCCACAGCCAGACAAACAGCCAAATCTGCCGCAGGTTCACTCAGGCTCATACCCCCTGCAACATTCAGATAGACATCCTGATTATAAAGACGCAAGCCCGCCCGTTTTTCAAGGACTGCCAATAAGAGCGCAATGCGGCCCTGATCCATCCCGTTGACTGTGCGTTTGGGTGAGGAATAGAAAGATTGAGAAACCAAAGCTTGTATGTCCATCAATACAGGCCTTGAACCTTCCATCCCGCAAAAAACAACAGACCCACTGGCATCCTTGGCCCTTTGCGAGAGCAAAAGTTCTGACGCGCCCTCAACGGCTTGCATGCCCGTGCCCGTCATTTCAAAGATGCCCAACTCGTTGACAGAGCCATACCGATTTTTTACCGCGCGAAGCAAACGGTATTCGCGCTGATAGTCTCCTTCAAAATATAGCACGACATCTACCATATGCTCCAGAATCCTGGGGCCGGCCAGAGACCCGTCCTTGGTGACATGTCCTATGAGAAAAATAGCGCAGCCCATGGTCTTAGCGTATCGCATGTACAAAGAAGTACTTTCACGCACCTGGCTGACAGAACCCGGTGCACTGGCCATTTCGGGGCGATACATGGTCTGAATAGAATCGACGATTATAAAATCAGGCGCGATGGCATGAAGCTTTCCTTCTATAGCATCCATAGCGTTCTCGGCGAGTACCAATAGTTCACCGGTACCTTCACCAACACGTTTTGCCCTTAGCTTTATCTGCCTGGCACTTTCTTCACCGGTGATATATAGCACCTTGTAACCTGAAGACGCCAGCTTGGCACAAATTTGCAGCAGCAGTGTGCTTTTGCCTACACCCGGCTCCCCGCCTAACAGCATCAGGCTGCCTTCTACAATACCGCCCCCAAGCACACGATCAAATTCATCAATACCTGTTGGCTGGTGCATCTGATCATCAACTTCAATATCATTGATGTTCAAGGCTTGGGCTCCTGTACCGCCACGCTGTTTTTGCTCTTTGGGCTTAGCGCCAGCGGTTCCTCCGCTGGAAATCGCTTCTTCCAGGGTGTTCCATGAATCACAGTCAGGACATTTGCCCAGCCATCTTGTGGATTCAAACCCACAGGAGCTGCATATAAAAACAGTCTTTAGTTTTGCCAAAGGTATCTCCTTTATAGGACGCTTTCTCTTGCTAAATTTAAATGGTATACTGCTAAACAAATCAGCAAAGGAGGCCCAATCAGTTTTATGAAAAAGGGTACTTGCTATATAGTTGGCGCCGGTGAAATGACTTCGAGAAACCTTCAGCCAAAAAAT
>JAAZEI010000187.1 GCA_012512355.1 Clostridiales bacterium
AATGGCGCATCTATAGCATCCCGGCAAGCCAATATAGCATGGGCTGTTCCCCAGGGTTTTACTCGTCCCTCAGGCACAGTCAATCCCTCGGGCAGGTCGTCAAGCTCTTGCATCACATATTGGACTTCCATTTTGTCTTCAACATGCTTGCCTACAATTTCTCGAAAATCATCTTTGATCTTATTGTTAACGATAAAAATAACTCTTTCAAAACCAACCTGCAGAGCATCATAAAGTGAATAATCAATTAAGCTTTCGCCATTTACACCAAAAGGTGTCATTTGTTTAAGACCGCCGAAACGGCTGCCAATACCGGCTGCCATAACAACAAGGATAGGTTTTTTCATTATTCGTTCCTCCTTCAATCGATTTGCTTTAATAATAGTATAGCTCATTTGAGTATATTTGAGAAGTAATTGCAGCCTCCTGAATAATAGGATACAATTCAATCATGGAGGAATGAACCATGCAGCATAATTCGCAAGATTATTTTGATATAAAAGACGAGAAAAGACAAGCCAGAAGAGATCGTTTGATGCTGGCTGCAGGAATGTCCAACTTTTTTAGTGTTATAGCAGGCGCTGCATTTATTTTGCTGCTAATTTTATTGATTTTTAGTTTGCTTAATTGGCTAAATCAAGATATTCAGTCGAGTTTTGCTTTGTTTTTCTCTCGCTTTTAATAAACTTTCCGCATATTCTTTGACAGATGATTTTGCATGATATTAAACGACTCACACCAGGAGGATGGCAATGCGAATTGAACAGGTTAATGCCATTTTTGCCGATGGAGTCAAAAACTCGGAATTGTTTCAAGAGAATACCTTGGTTTTTGGTGAAGGGAACACTTTTCAGCCCGTTCTCATGCTGATTGGTGAAGCACCGGGTGCTCAGGAAGTGCGGGACCAAAGGCCCTTTGTGGGCAAAGCAGGAAAAAACTTGGATTATTTTTTAAAATCAATCCATCAAGACAGAAAAGATATTTACATTACCAATGCAGTCAAATTCAGACCGACAAAAATTAGCAACAGGGGAACATCGTCCAATCGCTCGCCAAGCCAATTAGAACAAGATGTTTTCAAGCCGTGGCTGTTAGAAGAGATTGAACAAGTAAATCCAAATTTGATTGTAACTTTGGGCAATGTAGCTCTCCGAGTTCTTATGGGCCGTCATTATACGATTGGATCATGTCATGGAGAAATAATGCAAGGTAAAGAAACGGGGCGCCTGGTTTTCCCGCTTTATCACCCTGCTGCAATCATTTATAATCATGAATTAAAAGAAACATATGAACGGGATTTAAACAAATTGAAGCATTTTCTTTCGGCACTCGAATAGTTATGTTATAATTGGATTGAACGGAGGTAATCATATGGAGTTTGTAATGCAAAATCTACCGATTATCATATGTGCTGTAGTTGGTATATTGCTGTTGATCGTTGAGTTCTTTATGCCGGGCTTTGGATTGCCCGGAATCGGAGGCCTTTTGCTGCTGCTCACCAGTGTTGTTTTAACGTGGTATGAACATGGGGCATATGCCGGATTGGGGGCGACATTGGTAATGATGGCTTTATCTGGCATTGCAATCACGCTGTCTGTCAAATCAACTACCAGTGGCAGGATATCGAGGTCACCCCTCATTTTAAAAGGATCTCAAAAAGAAGAAGATGGGTATCAGGCTGCGCCAAATTATGATCGATATTTGTATAAGTCCGGCGTTGCTGAGACTGTACTTCGACCTGCAGGTATTGCTACGATTGAGGGAGAACGTATCAATGTAGTCAGTCGGGGTGGCTTTATCAATAAAGGTGACGTGGTTACTGTTGAAGCAATCGAAGGCGCGCGGATTCTCGTCAAACGAGTAGAAAGTTAGTTTGTTTTATAGACCTAAATTTGGAAGGAGCGATGATATATGTTATTCATGCCGGAAATCTTAACAGGTTTAATTATCTTGGTTGTTGTTTTGGTCATTGGTGTTTTCCTGCGATATGTCCCACTTGGCCTATGGATCAGGGCCAGGGCTTCAGGTGTACCTATCTCTATCCTGGCGCTTATCGGAATGAGGCTTCGGCGCATTTCACCTCAGCTAATACTTGACGCTCTCATTACAGCAACAAAAGCTGGCCTTGATATTAACGTCAATCAATTGGAGAGGCACTTTTTAGCAGGCGGTAATATTGAACGCGTCGTAAAGGCATTAATCTCTGCTCAGCAGGCAGGCATTAAATTGACTTTTGAGCAAGCTTGCGCAATTGACCTGGCTGGACGCGATGTGCTTGAAGCTGTACAGATGTCCGTTATCCCTAAAGTCATAGAAAGTCCGTCGGTTGCAGCCATCGCAAAAGACGGTATTGAGCTAAGAGCCAAAGCTAAAGTTACTGTGCGTACCAACATTCAGCAATTGGTCGGCGGTGCCGGTGCAGAGACAGTCATGGCTCGTGTTGGTGAAGGCATTGTAACAACCATCGGTTCTGCAGATACACACAAAGCAGTGCTTGAGAACCCAGACCTCATTAGCAAAAACGTACTAAATAAGGGACTTGATGCAGGGACTGCCTTTGAGATTCTTTCTATTGATATCGCGGATATTGATGTTGGGCGCAACATAGGCGCACAGCTGCAAATGGATCAGGCAGAGGCGGATCGCCGCATTGCGCAGGCTCGCGCTGAAGAACGTAGGGCAATGGCTGTAGCGCGTGAGCAGGAAATGAAGGCTCAGGTTCAGGAAATGCGGGCAAAAGTTGTTGCAGCAGAAGCTGAAATTCCCCTGGCTCTTGCTGAAGCGCTGCGCTCTGGCAGACTTGGTGTGATGGATTATTATCAGCTTAAAAATGTTCAGTCTGACACACAAATGCGCGATGGCATTGCAAAAGCAGCAGAACCACATGTAAATAACGATACAGATTTAACACGTAAAAAATGATTAAGCGACTAAAAAAGTCGAAGTTAAGCAGGAGGGATTAAAATGGAAGGTTTAGTATCTGTTTTTATCTTTCTGATATTTTTGTCTGTTATTTTCAATCGCAAACCCAAACAAGTTCAGAAGGAAACACCACGCAAACCTCTGATACCCATGCTTAAAAAAGATCCTTGGGCTCCGGACACTTTCGTAACTGATCCGACTGATGTAAAATCAATGCTCCCCGAACAGAGTTTTCTTGAACCCGTTCAAGGTGAAGATACCGACAGGATTGTTGCTGAAGATAATTTTTGGTCGGCTAACGAGATAGACTCTTATTTTAATGATAATGCGTTTCAATCCTTGGAAGGTAAAAATATTTCTGATCACTCTGTTGACGCAAAGTTCAGCGAAAAAAAAGAACAAACTATTCCCAAACAGCGGCCTCAACCCTCAGTTTCAATTTTGCCTGAACTTGCACCTGAATCCCTGGTACAGGCTTTTGTAATGCAAGAAGTTTTGAATAGACCCCGTTATCTGCAGCACTATAAAAAGCATAGGTAGCTTCAATGGCATTTAAACAATAAAACGCAGGCCTAAGCTTGCGTTTTATTTATTTGGTGAGTTGACAGGATGAATTAAACAGAAGATATATGGAATCGTATTTATTTAAATAGACAACAAAAAACCCAACATTACTAAATGCTGAGTTGTGAATGGTAGCGGCGATCGGATTTGAACCAATGACACTCCGGGTATGAACCGAATGCTCTAGCCAACTGAGCTACGCCGCCAAAATGGTTGCGGGGGAGGGATTTGAACCCCCGACCTCCGGGTTATGAGCCCGACGAGCTACCAAACTGCTCTACCCCGCGTCATACGTCAAGCGACGCAAGCAGAACTATACCTCGAAATGGGATGCTTGTCAATACCTATTTATATTTATTTGTGAATATAGGTCGATGTAAATAAAAGCAATCGTATAATGGTCAAAAGTCTCAAAACTGTATAGTTTTCTATGTTTTAGGTTAAATTAATGTATTATCTCGTCAAATACTTGCAATAGACTGGATGAGTCATTATAATTTCTGAGGCGATACTTATATATTTGCATCAACTATAGAAAGAGAGCGATAAAAATGTCGAAAGTACATGTCCTCAATCATCCTCTTATACAGCATAAGCTGAGCATTATGCGAGATAAAAATACAGGCACCAAAGAATTTCGTGAGCTGCTGGATGAAATATCTATGTTGATGGTTTATGAAGTTACACGTGATTTACCTACCGAAGAAGTTGAGGTGGAAACGCCGCTGGCTAAAATGAAAACCAGGTCATTATCAGGTATTTCTATTGGGATTGTGCCAATATTACGTGCAGGGCTTGGTATGGTCAATGGTATCTCGAGCTTGATACCAAATGCTAAGATAGGACATATTGGTTTATATCGCGATCCTGAAACTTTAGAACCAGTTGAGTATTATTGCAAATTGCCTTTAGATGCTGAGCAAAGGTTATTGCTTCTTCTGGACCCAATGTTAGCAACTGGCGGGAGTGCCTCCGCAGCAATAGGTTTTCTTAAAAATCGCGGCTGCCATAACATCAAACTTGTTAATCTTATCGCAGCGCCCGAGGGAGTTGCCCGTATAGAAAAAGAACACCCTGATGTGAATATTTATGTTGCTGCTATGGATGAATACCTTGATGAACATGCGTATATTTTACCTGGTCTGGGAGATGCGGGCGACAGACTGTTTGGCACGAAGTAAAAAAACATAATCATTCATAATATTTAGATCGAGGAGCGAAATCTAAATGAAAAGAAGTCGATTCTTAGCAATAACCTTTTGTTGTTTCGTGTTATTTCTAAGCATATCGGCTTCTTCTTTGTCTCAAGGCATCATTCTGGATGAGCACATATATGAGAGTGATGATAAAATAATTTTTTCTTCAAATTGTGCGGAACATGAGAAAGAAGAATCTGGCTGTGAGATTGGTGGCGATGCTCATCATAATGGCATTCAATCTCTTGAACATACTTGGTCAGGCTGGATTATTAAGACTCATCCAACCTGTGCATATTCAGGGAAGCAGTATGCTAAGTGTCTTGAATGCGGTATAATAAAGGAAGAAGATATACCGCCAAACAATATGCATCAATATGGCAAAGATGTTTTAACAAAGCTTGCTACCTGTCAGAGCCCGGGAGAAATCACCTATACCTGTAAAATATGCAAAGCACAACTCGTCGAACAAAAAGACAAATTAAAGCATGAATTCGGCAGCTGGGAATCCGTTGGGAATACACCCTGTAACC
>JAAZEI010000188.1 GCA_012512355.1 Clostridiales bacterium
AAACGTAGAATATGCAGAGCTTAACGTGACCGATTCGGCCGCCTGCGAAGCCCTGTTTAACCATGTCAAAGACACATACGGCCGCATCGATATCCTGATTAACAATGCCGGCATTACCAAAGATGCTCTCACCCGCAAGATGACCGAAGAACAGTGGGATGCTGTCATCAATGTAAACCTCAAAGGCGTCTTCAACCTCACCCGCTTTGTCGGCCCCTACATGCAGACCCAGGGCGGCGGCAGCATCATCAGCATCTCCAGCGTCGTGGGCGTGTTTGGCAACATCGGCCAAGCCAACTATGCCGCTACCAAGGCAGGCATCATCGGCCTGACCAAAACCTGGGCCAAGGAATTTGCCATGAAGGGCGGCAATGTCCGCGTCAACGCCATCGCCCCCGGCTACACCATGACCGATATCCTAAAGACCGTACCCCAGGAAATGCTTGACAAGTTCGCAGCCATGACCATGCTGGGCCGCCTGGCACAGCCTCACGAAATCGCAAGTGCCGCCCTGTTCCTGGCATCTGATGAGGCCAGCTATGTTACAGGACAGGTTCTGCAGGTTGACGGCGGCATGAGGCTGTAATACAAAGTCAGGCACTCATACTTGAACTTGTATGACAGCTTTGCGAAGTTTTAGGACAGGAGCTTAAGGAGCAGCAATGAACAAGACAGATATTAACGTAGGCATCGTCGGGACAGGCATCTATCTGCCTGAAAACCTGATGACAGCGAAAGAAATCTCCGACGCCACCAAGGGCGTCTGGGCAGAAAGTGCAGTACGTGAAAAGCTAGGCATCAACCAAAAGCACATTCCCGGTGACTCCGTCAGCGACGGCACGCAGGAAATGGGCGCTTTGGCTGCCCTTGACTGCCTGAAAAACACCGGAGTAGATGCAAAAGAAATCGATGTCATCCTCTGCATCGGCGAAGAATATAAAGAATATCCCCTCACCACCTCCGCCCTGTATATCCAGGACAGGATCGGCGCTGACAACGCCTGGGGCATCGACGTGCAAAACCGCTGCTGCACCTGTGTCACTGCCATGAAAATGGCCAAGGATATGCTGATTGCAGACCCGGAAATCGATACCATTCTCATTGCCGGCGGATACCGCAACGGGGACTTTGTTGACTTCACCGACCGCAACATGTCCATGATGTTCAACCTGGCTGCCGGCGGCGCCGCCATCATCCTCAAGAGAAATTATGGTAAAAACCTGCTGCTGGGCAGCCACATCATTTCAGACGGCTCGCTGGCGCGTACTGCAGGGGTTGAAATCGGCGGCACAGCCAAGCCCATCACCTGCGACAATCTCGAAGAAGCCAAAAAATCCCTGCGCCTGTTCGAGCCCGAAATCATGAAAGCGCGCCTCAACGAGGTCTCCGCCCCCAACTGGGTCACCTGCATTGAGAAATCCCTCGAAAAGAGCGGCATGCAGGTCAGCGACCTGGATTACCTGGCCATCCTGCACATCAAGCGCTCGGGCCACCTGGGCATGCTAAAAGACCTGGGCCTGCGCGAAGACCAATCCATCTACCTGGAAGATTATGGCCACATCGGCCAGATTGACCAGATCCTCTCACTGCACCTGGCCCTCGAGGCTGGCAAGGTAAAAGATGGCTCCGTCATCTGCATGCTTGCAGCCGGCATCGGCTATGTGTGGGCAGCCAACATTATAAAGTGGGGTCCAGCATAAGCATGAGCATTCAGGATATTTTGCAGACCATCGTCAACTCCCTGCCGACCATCGGGCGCTATTCGCTGATCACCATCGGCATCGTGCTGATATTCAGAACCACAGCCACCACCAACTTTGCCCAGGGGCTCATTGCCACCTTTGGTACCTTCCTGACGACCTGGGCGGCCCTCACCTACACCGCGCTGCCCCTGTGGCTGTGTCTGGCGATGGGTATGACGGCATCCTTTTTGCTGGGCATGTTTGTGGACGTGGCCCTCATCAGGCGGGCGCGCCACATCACCCCTTCGGGCAAACAGATGATTACCATGGGGGTGCTGATGATCCTGGTCAATGTCATCCCGGTTCTCTTTCGTGACATTACCCTGTGGACACGCCCCGGCAAAAGCTTTTCTACAGCTATCCTGACATTCAACTTCTTTGGCTATACGCTCAATATCACAGAAATGGGCCTTTTGTGCTTTGTGACGGCAGTGGTCGTCCTGGGTGCTGTGTTTGCGGCCCTTAAGTTCACCAAATGGGGCCTTGGCGTGCGCGCCACAGCCGCCAATGAAAGCGTGGCACAGATGCTGGGTGTTAATACCCGCGTGATTACCGCCTTCTCCTGGGCCCTGGCAGGCGGCATCGCAGCCCTGGGCGGCTTCTTTACAGGGGCAGGCACGGCGCTCAATGTCACGCTGATGGGCAACGCCCAGATTTACGGCTTCCTGGCCTGCGTGCTGGGGGGCTTTGGCAGCTTCCCTGCCCCCATCCTGGGTGCCGTCATCATTCCGCTGGTTAATAACTTTGCCGGCAATCCCAACCTCTTTGGACCCAATGCCGGCATGTGGCAGAACATGATTACCTTTATTGTGATTCTGCTGCTCATCCTCATCTTCCCCAATGGCTTGTTGGGCAAGAAGTACATCAAGAAGGTGTAAGATGCAAAATCAATACACGCTTACCTCAACAGGCAGGATCAAAAAAATAATCAGACATCCTTTTGCGGGCTTTGTTCTCATTGGTGTCATCCTCATTTCATTGCAGCTGATCGCCATCCTGTCAGGCGGCGCCTGGCCCAAGAGCTCCATGCTTAACGGCTTTGCCTCTGTCATGATCTATGCCATCGTGGGCTACGGCTTCACCTACCTGCTGGGCTACGCAGGCCTCGCCTCCCTTGGCACGGCAGGCTTTGTCGGTCTTGGCGCTTACATCACCGCCTATGTACTGCGCAACATGCCAGGCGTCCCCTACATCGCGGTCATCCTGGGCACCCTGCTGATCTCGCTGATTCTGGGTACAATTGTAGGCTTTATCAGCCTGCGCATCGAGGGCATCTTCCTGGCGATTGTGACCCTGGGGCTGTGCGAGATATTCTACCAGCTCTTCAGCAACTGGCTGGATTTTACCAACGGACCCAACGGCGCCTCCATCTCCAAGTACCCCATTTTCCAGACTTTCTTTAATATGTCGCGCAGGGATGCCCAAAGCGCTTTCTATATTTTGCTCGTCTTTATCACAGTCGGCCTGATGATGCTCACCTACAATCTGGGCAAATCATCCACCGGACGAGCCATGCTCGCCATGAAAAACTCATCGAGTGCCGCGCAGGCCATGGGCATCTCGCTGCTCAAGTACAGGCTCCTGGCCTTTTTGCTGTCCACTGCCTATGCAGGTCTTGGTGGCGTGATGTTCATGAGCTATCTTCGTTATTCTGCCCCGCAGAACTACACGATTATGTTTTCACTCAATATTCTGGCGGCAGTTCTCATCGGCGGCTCACGCAACTTGATCGGCACTTTCCTGGGCTGCTTTATCGTGTTTGGTATGACCCCCATTTTCCTGCAGGATATTACCCTGTTCCGGGAAAATCCCTGGATTATCAATGTCACCATCGGTGCCATCATTGTGATGGTGGTCATGGTGTATCCCGGCGGCCTTGTGCAGCTGGCCAACAACGTCAAGAGTTTCTTTAAAACGACCATTGCTGACAGGCGGTTATATAAATATGGCACAGACGACTGACAATAAAAGGACCCAAAAATTAAAAGGCGCCGGGCAGCGCCGGATACTCTATTCTCAGATTGAAAAACTTGAGAGAGATATCCGCGTCGGTCAGGAGCTGATCCAGGTCGAAGCAAAGCGCCTGGCGCAAAAAAGCCACTCAAAGGCAGCCGCCTTTGAAAACGACCTCAAAAAAGACCTCTTCAAAGAAGAGCTGGCCCTGCAGCCCGCTGCGGCCACCAGGGATGTATGGCTGGGTGAGCAGCTGCCAAAGCTTGAAGATAAGCAGCGCCTGCAGTACCGCAAACTAAGACAGGACCTGCGCCGCAGTGAAAATCTGCTGGATAAAAAAGGCCGTTTAAAAGACAGCGATGCCCAGCTCTCTGCCCCTTCCAAGAAGAAGCTGGACGAGCTGCTGGCGGAGCAAAACAAGCAGCGCGACGAGCTATCCCAAAGCCTTCTGCGCAAAGCACAGGACAGCAGGCTTGACAAAGCTGCGCTGGCAAGCCGCCAGGCTGCCTTTGACAAGGCGCAAGCCGATAAGGTAAAGAGAGTCAAAGACCTCCAAGCGCAGCTTGCGAAGAATGATGCGGAGCATATGGCCGCTTTTACCAAAAAGCGCGAAGCACGCATCCAGGTCCTGCGCAATAAGCTCACCGGGAAGCAAGCCCGCCTCCACGAGAGTGCACTTGGCGCGCAGTATGACCTGCCCCAGGATGTCTGCCTGCGCCTTGACAATGTCTCGATGGTCTTTGGCGGACTGCGGGCTGTGGACAATCTGAGCTTTGATGTGAAAAAAGGCGAAATCTTTGGTCTCATCGGCCCCAACGGTGCGGGCAAAACCACAGTATTCAACTGCATCACGCAGTTTTATAAGCCGACCCAGGGCGACATCATCTACCGCACCCACGAGGGGAATGTGCTGCTGCTCAACTACTATCAGGTGCATGACATCATCACCAAGGGCATTGTGCGCACCTTCCAGAATGTGGAAGTCATCGGCGAACTGAGTATCCTTGAAAATCTGCTCATCGCCGCACACCAGGAGTATACCGCCGGATTTTTCTCACAGATGCTTAACTCCAGAAAAGTGAGGCGCGAAGAAGAGGTCATGCGCGAGCGGGCGCTCAAAGCGCTTGATTACTGCGGCCTGACCGCCATCAAAGACTTGCCGCCCGTGGGCCAGCCCTATGGTACCCTCAAACGCATTGAGCTTGCGCGCACACTGATGGCAGGCGCCAACCTGATTATCCTGGATGAGCCGGCTGCCGGCCTCAACGACCAGGAAACGATTGAGCTAACCCACCTCATCCGCAAAATTCAAAAAGACTATGATGTCACGATATTTTTGGTCGAGCACAACATGGGCCTGGTGATGGATTTATGCGACCACATCTGCGCCATCTCCTTTGGCAAGAAACTGGCCATCGGCACTCCGCAGGAGATCCAGTCAAACCCTGTTGTCCAGGAAGCTTACCTCGGCACAGATGATACTGAAGAAATTATCGCACACACGGAGGTTGTATAAATGGCCGGCATGCTGGAAATTAAAGACCTCTGCGTCAACTACGACGCCATCGAAGCGCTTAAACATGTCAACCTCTCGGTGAATGAAGGCAGCATCGTAGCCATCCTGGGCGCTAACGGTGCCGGGAAATCCACCCTGCTCAAGACCATCTCAGGCCTTGTGAGGCCAAAGTCGGGCTCCATCACCCTGGCTGGCGATAAAATGCTGCAGGGCATGTATCCCTACAAGATCGCAGAGCTGGGTGTCATCCAGAGCCCCGAAGGGCGCATGATATTGCAGGGCCTCACCGTCGAGGAGAACCTGGCCGTCG
>JAAZEI010000189.1 GCA_012512355.1 Clostridiales bacterium
GCCAAGATATACATCATGGGCAGCCAGGCAATCGCGGTGACAAGGTTAAGCCGAAACAAACCAGCGAGGCGGACGCATAGCATCTCCCAAAAAAGCTGCCAGCGTGTCCCCGGAAGATCTTGCTTTTGATAATCACCCTTGCCGGATTTGCCATAATAATAGTTGTTCATGAATTTCCCAAACACTGCATTGCCTCCACACTTATAGATTCTCTTTGATTATAGCACATACTCAGATGCAAACAGAACTAATTGCGTCTTCCATATCAAGCCTGCTGTCACTCTTGAAACTTCGCTGCTCTTTGGGTTAAAGCTCTTCCCAAATATATAGAAAAGCAATTTGCAACCTTGTTGTTTTTAGAATACTCAGGATAGAAAGGCTTGCTTTTCAGCCTGTTGATGCTTATAATGGTAAGCGAAATCGTTTTAGCTGTCTGTTCATTGATACAAACGAAATCATTTTTGACAGCAAATAGTAAGACAAGGCATACTCAGCGTTTAGAACAATATTATGGCATAACAACATCAAGGAAGGTTGCGCAGCTTATGGCAGTCACCATCAAACAGGTTTCAGAGTATTGCGGGATCTCTATCTCCGCTGTGAGCAAAGCGCTCAACGGCTATCCTGACATCGGAGAAAAGACCCGTAAAAGGGTCATTGAAGCAGCCAAAGAACTGGGTTACCGACCCAGCGCCATTGCACGCGGCCTCAAAACCGGACGTACATTTAACCTGGGTGTCGTCTATAGTGAAGATAGCGGAAGCGGCTTTTTACACCATTTCTTTTCCCCCATTCTCGAAGCATTCCGTGCCGAAGCCGAGCAGCATGGGCAAGACATCACTTTTATTTCAAGCAGCATCAAAAGCCAGGATAAGCGAATCATGAGCTACCTTGAACACAGCCTTTACCGCAATGTAGACGGCGTCTGCCTGGTATGCTGTGATTTTGGACAAGAGCAGGTCAATGAATTGATCAGGAGTAATATCCCCATCGTCACCATTGACCATCCCTTCCCCGGGCGATGCTGCATCGCTTCAGAAAATAGCCAGGGTATGAAAGAGCTGACAGAGTATGTGATTGCACAGGGACATCGAAAAATTGCCATGATTTATGGTCTGACATCATCTTCCGCAACAAGAGACCGTACAAGCAGCTTCCTTGAAACCATGAACTCCTTTGGGCTTGATGTTCCCGAAGGTTATATGGTCGCCAGTCCCTACCATAACCCACAAACAACAAAGGAAGCTGTTAAGAACATTCTGGCACTCCGGGATCGCCCAAGCTGCATCATGATGCAGGATGATTTTTCAGCCTTGGGCGGAATGGAAGCAATTGCAGAGGCAGGTCTTAATGTACCCGCAGATATTTCAGTGACCGGTTTTGACGGTGTGGAAATTTTGCAGATGTGCTATCCGCGTCTTAGCACCGTCGCGCAGGGAACTCAAAAAATCGGGCAGGAAGCCGCTCGCCAGCTCATTTCGCTCATTGAAGACAGCAAGTATCAGGCACCTGACATCATCAAAGTACCCACGCGGCTCATTCGGGGTGATACTGTCGTCAAGATTTAGGCGGGCATGGTAATACTATTCGAATGAGTTAATGCGTCGATGCTTTGAAAGATTTTTCGTCTCCGCTAAGTCGAGAAAAGGAGGCGTAGCGCAGTCTACGCTGACTGAGCGAGACAACGCGGAGGCGGAAAAGAATCGATGCATCAAAGCAGTAATGATTGA
>JAAZEI010000022.1 GCA_012512355.1 Clostridiales bacterium
GCCCGGTGCGGCCCAGCGCCAAAACCCGCATCCTGATATCCTTTCCGCCGCTGCTGCTGGCGCTGATATTTCAGGTGTTTCGAGTCTTTAATTTATATATAAACAAGGTGACCTTTGTAGAGCAAGCAGGTGTGTATCACTGGCAAGTGGTTATGGGACCTTTCCAGATCATCAACTTGATATACAGCTATGCCTTCTTTTTCCTATCCTTGGGCCTCATCGTCAAGTACTTTAATGTCTTTCGAAAACATAACCGTCATGAGCAAATTTATCTTCTCATAGCGTCGCTTTTGCTTCCCGTCCTGACCCATGTGGTGTTTCGTCTATGTGCCCAGGGGACGGCGCATGATTATTCTCCCTTAGCGATGGGCATGTCGCTTTCCCTGCTTTTGTACCTGGTCAGGCATTTTAGCTTGCTCCGGGTCATTCCTCTGGCGCGCACCCGGGTGATAGAGCAGATGGAGGATGCCCTGATTATTTGTGATGCCAGGCAGCGATATCTGGATGCTAACCTTGCTGCCCGTGCGCTATTTCCGCACATTGAGAACCTGCAGCCGGGGGATCATTTTTTTGTAGACAAGGGCATGCGCTTCATCGAAGAGATGCAGCTGAAGGTGGGAGACAGCATGCGAACTTTCAAGGTATCCCAGACACAGATCCGCCAGGGTAAGAAAGACAGCGGGGTTTGCATTCTGCTGCATGACATCACCCAAAAGCAGGAGATGGTTGAAAAGCTATTTGACGGTGCCACCTTTGACAGCATGATGAATATCCTCAACAGAGCCAGCTTTTTTGAACGCGCGGAGATAGCGCTGACAGACACCGGCAGCGAATTTACCCTGATGATGCTGGACATCGATCACTTCAAGCGCATCAATGACCTTTATGGGCACGCTAGCGGTGACGCGGCGCTGCAAAAACTGGCTCGCGTGGTTCAAAGTGCTTTGCGAAAAGGCGACTTGATCGGCCGATTTGGCGGAGAAGAAGTGACCATTCTCCTTGAAAATGTATCTCTTTCAGCCGCCATGGTCACTGCCAGCCGCATTCGCCGATTGGTAGAAAACATGACCATCGAGCATGAGGGCAATACATTTCATCTGACTGTTTCCATCGGGGTTACGCACTCAAAAAGAGGAGAGCCTCACAGCCTGGACGAGATGATAGAACAGGCAGACAAAGCCCTTTATGCTGTGAAACACAGCGGCCGCAATGGCAGCCTGCTGTATGAATCCGGTGATGAGGCGGTCAGCAAGGCCTAGCCTGGCTCAGCACGGCAGTTTTAAACATAGATTCATTTTCAAAGCAGGAGGATTAAAAAATGCCCCTGCTTTTTTCATTGGCAGAGGCAAGGTGAAAAAGACTGCTTTGGGTCTGCTCAGGGCTTTGTCAGCATCCCCAGGCGCAGGAACTTCATGGCTTCGTCCACCACATATTCCAGGTCAGCCTCCTTGTCAAAGAAGACATACTTCAGCCCTAAAAAGTTGGAGATGCCCATAAGGCAATAGGCCATGACTGTGCTGTCAATTTCGATGATCTCATCTGATGCCTGGTCGAGCTGCTCGGCATATTTGGCAGCAAATGTTTCATAATAATCCACAAAAAGCTTGGGGTCGATGTACAGTGACTCCCAGATAATATTGTACATGTGGGGGCGTTTTTTAACCAGACGCAAAAAGGCAAGCAGGCCTTCGCGCTCATACTCATAGCGGGTTTGGCAATTGGCTGTCTGTTTGCCAATTTCCTTGCGGATGCGGTGGCCGTACTGGGTGAGCAGATGAACGTACAAAGAATATTTATCACTGAAGTACAGATAGATGGTGCCCGAGGCTACTTTGGCCCGCTGGGCAATGTCATTGATGCCTGTATTGTAGTAGCCTTTGCGTCCAAATTCGGTTTCCGCGGCCTTGATGATGCGATTCATGGTGATCTGACCCCGGGGGGTCTTGGGCCCTAATGTCATGTCATCCTTAACTTTCCTCGGTCAAATACCGATGGAGATAAATTTCCTGATTATTTGTTCCATGTGAAGGGACGATTAACGGCGAATTTTATGTTAAGACTTGGCTGGCTTGTCAGGAAGGCAGCACAATCCTGTCATGATGGTTGATAAAGCCCATCATGATGGAGACAAACAAGTCCGGGCGCTCATAAAAAGCGGCATGTCCGGTTTTGGGCAGCATCACCAGCTGGGCCCCTTTGATGTGCTGTGCCAAATACTCCTGTTCCTCGGGCGGGGTGATGTGATCCTGCGAGGAAGCGATGAGCAGCACCGGACAGTCAATGATATCCAGCATCTGTCTGACATCATGGCTTTCGGCTGAGCGGGTCAGCCGCTCCATGCGCGCGAGGAAATCCGGGTTTGAAAAGGCGGTCTTGACCAGCAGTTCCTTGCGCTTTTTCATCCAATCGCTCTTGCGGTCATAAAAATCAGGGCTGTAAATGACGGGGATGGTGGTGTTATAGTAAGCCTCGGGTTTGTCCGCCGCCATAATCCAGGCCTCTCCGATTTCTTTGAGCCAGGCATTTGTTCTGGCAACCGTGTTGGCCAGCACCATCTTGCTCACGCGCTGCGGATAATGCACAGCCAGGTTGAGCGCCACTTCGCCGCCATAGCTGGTGCCAAACACAGCAGTGGCAGGGATGCCCAGATGATCGAGCAAGGCATCCAGCATATCGGCCTGCAGTTTGAGCGGATAGGCTTCGTCCATCGCCTGGGACTCACCCTGGTCAAGCAAATCGACCAGCAGCAGCTGATTGCCGCCTGATTGAAAAGCGCTTTCAAAGGGCAGCCAGCTTTTGGTGGACATCATGATGCCGTTGAGCAGGAGCAGGGGACGGCCCTCACCTTTTATCTGGTAGTGGACGGTTTTGCCCCGGAATACAAAGCTGCTCATCGCTCGTATACGATGCCGGTCGCGTAGGCCTGGCGGCGCAGTTCGTCGCGGAATTTTGGGTGGGCGATAGAAATCAAAAGCTCCACCCGTTCGCGCAAGCTGGTGCCGCGCAGGCAGACCACACCATATTCGGTGACTACATGGTCCACATCATTGCGGCTGAGGGTGACGGCAGCGCCCAGGTTGAGCTGGGGCACAATCTTTGATATTTCTTTCTTTTCGCCGGTTGCTTTGTCGGTGATGAGGGCTGTTGAATACAGGCAAATGAAGCTGCGTCCGCCTTTTGAGTTTTGCGCGCCGATGGCTGTATCTGCCTGACCGCCTGTACCTGAGAATTGCACGGAGCCGATGGATTCGCTGGCGCACTGCCCGGTCAGGTCAATCTCGATGGTGGAGTTGATGGACACCATGTTGTCATTTTCACCAATGACATAGGGATCATTGGTGTAGCTGCCCGCCAGGATCTCGACAGAAGGATTGTCATGGGCAAACTCGTAGAGTTCTTTTGAGCCCATCACAAAGGTGCAGACCATCTTGCCCTTGTGGTTTTGCTTTTTACGGCCGGTGATGGCGCCTGCATGGAATAGCTTCATCATGTTGGTGGTCAGCATTTCGGTATGAATGCCCAGATCCCTTTTATTCGTCAGGGCATCTGCGATGGCGTTTGGCATCCCGCCAATGCCCAGCTGCAGGCAGTCACCATCATGAATGAGAGGTGCTACCAAGGCGCCGATCTTTTCATCCCGCTCATTGGGAGCGATATAGGGCAGGGTGGGTACATCATAATCAACTTCAATGAAGTGATCCACTTCATTGACCCTCAGCAGGTGGTCGCCGAAGATGCGGGGGTAGTTCGGGTTGATTTCGAGGATAACGATATCGGCGGCTTCAATCATCTGCATTTCGTAGGTATTGGAGCAGGAAAGAGAGATGTTGCCGTGGGCATCGGGCATGGTGGCAGCGCCAATGTATATGCGGGGCTTTTTGTGAAATAGGCGCTTGGTCCCGGCAAAGTGCAGGTTGTTGGGGACAAAGGAGGTGGCCCCGTGTTTATGCGCCCTGCGAGTAGGCGGTGAATAAAACCAGGCGTCATGCAAAAAGCTCTGCTTGTACTTTGGGTCATTAAAGCAGGGATAGTCGCGCATGGGCAGGCAGGTGGAGATGGTAACATCCCGCAGCCTGTCAGCAGCGGTATGCAGGAGGTTAAAAAAAGAATCGGCGCAGGAGGCGCCAAGGCCTGTGACGATGTAATCCTCGGACTGTACCATATCAACAGCCTGCTGGACGGTGATCAGCTTTTCTCTGTAATCAATCATGGTGAAACTTCCTTTCTATGCTTCGTGCAATTTCAAACATCAAAGCAGC
>JAAZEI010000190.1 GCA_012512355.1 Clostridiales bacterium
ACAACCATCACCAGATATTCGATTGATTTATTGAAACCAAAGGTTTTTGCTGTCAGCATGCCAATTTGGTGGGCATACAAACCACCCGCGATGCCCGCAAAAAAAGCGGCCAACGTGAAAGCAAAGAGTTTATAATAAGTAGTGTTGATGCCCGTTGCTTCCGCAGCTACTTCATTTTCTCTTATCGAAATGATTGCTCTGCCATGTCTTGAACGGCCTAGTGTGTAGATGCTGGTTATAATAACAACCATAATCCAAAATACGATTGAAAACTGAATAGTGTTTGAAATAGCAGGATTACTTGAAAACGCACGTGACATGCGTGTAATGCGCGATAAACCGCCTGCACCTCCGGTGAAGCTTAAATTTTCAATAACAACTCTGATAATTTCCCCAAAGCCAAGGGTTATGATGGCTAAATAATCGCCTTTCAAACGAAGGGCTGGCATCCCTATTAGCAAGCCAAACAATGCGGCCATCAGGCCGCCTGCAACAAGTCCGATCGGTAAGGCAATTCCAAAGCTGACCTCGCTCATAGCTTTTGTTATCAGTGCTGCTGTATACGCGCCTATTGACATAAAACCGGCATGTCCCAGTGCCAATTGACCTAAGATGCCTGTTGTTAAGTTGAGGCTGACTGCCATCATAACAGCAATACCAATTGTGATGATGATACCTGAAATATAGTTGTTAATAGCTCCTGTGGATATTAGCAAGGAAAGAATAATAAATATTAGTACAATCGCAAATATATTAAGGGTATAACTTTTTGATTTTCTGTTCATAATATGACTACACCTTCTCTCTTGTTCCGCGGCCAAGCAAACCCGAAGGTTTGAACAGCAAAACAATGATTAGGATTCCGTAGACCACAGCATCGCTCAGTCGAGAAGAGATATACGCCTTGGTAAGACTTTCTGCTATGCCCATGATGAGACCGCCCAGCATGGCTCCGGGAATGATACCAATTCCACCAAGCACTGCAGCTATAAATGCCTTTAATCCGGGTAATGCTCCCAAGGTAGGGGACACACTGGAGTAGGCCAAGCCATACAGCAGTGAACCAATGCCCGCCAATGCACAACCTATTGCAAAAGTAAAAGTGATGGTATTATTAACATTTATGCCCATTAATTGTGCGGCATTGTAATCTTCGGATACAGCCCGCATGGCTTTGCCGGAACGGGACTTAGCGATGAAAGTTTGGAGTAAGACCATCAAGGCCGCTGACACGATGATCGTCAGGATGGTGGATGCACTTACCTGTAAAGGACCAATCGATAATGGCCGCATATTGAGTGCTATAGGGAAAGGTTTGGGTGTTGGAGAAAAAACAAGCAATGCCAAGTTTTGCAGCAGCATGCTGACGCCAATCGCGGTAATCAGCGATGATATGCGTGGGGAAGAACGCAGAGGTTTATAAGCGACCCTTTCAATGAATACCCCAAACAGAACGCACACTAAAATAACCAACAAAACGACCAAAGCTATAGGCAGTTTCAGCATGGTTACAAGGACTACAGCGGTATAGGCGCCTATCATTAAAATATCACCGTGCGCGAAATTGATTAAGCGCACGATGCCATAAACCATTGTATATCCAAGGGCTATAAGCGCATATATGCTTCCGACATGCAGCCCATTGATTAACTGATTGAGAAATAATACCACTTAGTGAACGTCCCTCCAATCTTACGGATAAAAGAGAGGGGGGAGGAATTCTCCTCCCCCGCAGAATCTAAGAAACTGTCAGTCAGGGGTTTTGCAGTTTAACAAAAATCTTATTGCCCTCTGCATCAAAGCTCATAATGAATGCGCTTTTGATAGGATCATTGTGGTCATCAAAAGTAATTTTTCCACTGACGCCTTCAACATCCGTTGCCTTGATGGCAGCTACAACATCATCATATTGCAAGGAACCTTGTTTCATGGCATTAGTAAGAACCAAAGCAGCATCATAGCCGGTCGCAGAAAAGGATACACTTGGTTCTTCATTATATTCAGCTTTAAAAGCTTCAACAAATCCTTTTACAAGCGGGCTGTCAGACTGAGTGGAGAAGTGATCGGAATAGGTCATGTTTGTCAGCAATGCTTTGTTTGGGATCGAGTCAACAATATCGGAGATGCCATCAGCACCAAGAAAACGTACATCCAGTCCGATGTCGTTGGCCTGAGTCAGAATCAAGGCCGCAGGTGCACCGTAGTAGGGTAAAAATATGGCTTCGGGATTAGCATTTTTGACATTTGTAAGCTGTGTTTTGAAATCAACATCTTCATAAGCTGCTGACTCGACGGCTACAACATCCAGCCCCAGCACATCACATTCTGCCAAAAAGGCTTCGTAAAGTCCTTTTGAATATTCATTGCCGTTGTCATACAAAACAGCAACTTTGCTCAGGCCTTCATCCTTGGCATAGCGGGCCATCTGAACAGCTTGAAAAGGATCAAGGAAGCAGGTACGGAATACATTGGCACGATCAGTCGTCACTTCATAAGCAGTTGCGGAGGGTGTAATAAGCGGGATATTGATGTCGGCAGCATATTCAGCAACCGCTTTGGTGACGCCGGTGAGAACCGGGCCCAAAATAGCAACCACCCCATCATTATCAACAAGTTTGTTAAAGGCTAAAACGCCGTCATTTGCTTCAGCTCGGCTGTCTTCCCATAAGACTTCAACTTTTTTTCCATTGATACCGCCATTGGCATTGAGTTCTTTCACATAAAGGTTAACACCTTTTTGAACAGCAAGGCCATATACAGCATAAGGGCCTGATAGGACGCCAATGCCACCTATTTTGATTGTATCTTCTGCCATAACGGCTGGAGTAATCGCGCTAATGCCCAATAGTAAAACTAGTAACAGAGAGAACCAAGTGCGCTTTTTCATGACATCTTCCTCCTTCTATTCCACGGATCATGCTCGCGGTTAAATTGTATAATACATAAAACAGAATGATTATTCAATAGTGAAATTGTTCATCCTTTGTATTGCAATATCCTTCTAAACTTTTCCTGTATAAAATGTCCTTACTTGACAGATTTATATGCATCATGGTAAAGTTTTTCATGATTTATTGGATTGTCGAAAGAGACGGTGACATTGTGAATTTATTTGAAATTGTAGCACAACAATCTGATCAGGGGAAAAAAGTATCAGCCATACTAAGGGGTCAGAACCCCTTAGCCCCTTCCTGGGTTTTACAAAAAGCTTTGAAGAATAAAGATGTTAAGATAAACGGCGTGAAGGTGTCAAAAGACGAAAAAGTTCAAGCAGGAGACCATATTCGCTGGTATAGTTTATGGAAAGAACCTGATTTTCCAGTGATATTTGAAGATGAGAACATCCTCATCATCAACAAACCTTCGGGTATCAGCAGTGACCAGCAATCTGATGGCGCGATGAGCATAGAATCCTGGGCATTGTCACAGGAAGCGTATATCGTACATAGGTTGGACCAGCAAACTTCTGGTTTATTAGTACTGGCAAAAAACGATGTCATAAAACTTGCCATTGAAGAAGCGATGGCGAACAGAACCATCATTACTTCCTATCAATGTTTGGTGTATGGTGTTCCTTTGTCTAAACATGCCATTCTGCAAGCTTATCTGATAAAAGATGCAAAACGCAATGAGGTAAGGGTTACAAAAAGCAATAGCGAGTTTGCCAAACAGATTATCACCGAGTATGATATCTTGGAGGCAAAAGGGGATAGTTCAAGATTGCTGATTACTTTGCACACAGGACGCACACATCAGATTCGAGCTCATCTGGCTTTCAGTGGTTATCCGATTTTGGGTGATGACAAGTATGGTTCGCGAGATGCCAATCGACTGTTTAAATGCAAACGTTTAATGCTGGCAGCGACAATTATGAACTTTCAGACTGAAGGGAAATTATCCTATCTTAAAGGAAGATGTTTTGAGGTTGACGCCCCCTTTTAGCTTTATAGAGAGGAATCAACATGCAACAGGATATACGCTTGATCAGCGTAGATATGGATGGTACTTTTTTAAACCCAAAGGGTAAAGTTTCACTTAGAAATCTAGAAGCCGCGAAAAAAGCGCAGGAAGCAGGAATTGTTTTTTCTATAGCAACCGGGCGTTTTTATGAGAACGCTGCCATTGGAGCGTTGGATATGGGCTTGAATTGTCCGATTATTTCTTTAAATGGCGCTAAAATTTCTGCAGCTCCTTTGGGTCGAGTTATTGCTTCTCATTACATGAGCATAGAAAGTGCTATGCAGGCATATCATGTGCTAGAAGAGCTTGGCGCACCTTATTATGTTTTTGCAGATCGATTTGTTGGCATCAGGTCCAATAAGGATAAACATCATTCACAACTTGAGTATGGTGACGAACGTATGCGCAAGGAAACCGACACCCGTTTTATATACGGAAGAGAGGCTTGTCTTGAGTTGATTCAAAAGGGTATTTATAAATTTTATGTCCATGCCTATGATGATTTAGCACAGCTCTCTCATATCAGAACCACACTGCAAAGCGAGGCTAAACTATCCGTGTTAACTCAGTCAAGTATCAGCAACATAGAAATTATGCCTCCTGCTATTGACAAGGGATCCGGCATCATGGAACTGGCCAAATTCTTGAACATTCCTTTGAGCCAGGTTATGGCCATAGGAGATCAGGAAAATGATCTGCCAATGCTTATAAAGGCTGGTCTTGGCGTTGCTATGGATAACGCGTCGCAACTTGTTAAAGACAATTCCGATGTTATAACCCTCAGCAATGCGAATGATGGCGTGGCGCATGCTATTTACACTTATGCGCTGGGCCAGGCATAATATAATCTTTCTAATTCTGCACTTTGTACCCGGCCATCGCTGAGATCTGCGATGGATTTTTCAATATCCGTCTGTTCTTGCGCTCGCAGCACAAGAGGCAATCGAACTTGATGGGTGTATTGTGCCTGCCCCATTTGAACAGGTAAGTTCAATAGCTGATGTTGAAGCTTATCCCAGATTGTGTATGGGATGGTCAAGGATAGTCGTACACTTGGTTCCATCGTAACCTCTTTGGCTGAATCAACAGCCAGAGCAGCCGCATGACTATAAGATCTGGCCAGCCCTCCTGTCCCTAATAGAGTTCCGCCAAAATAACGGACGACGACCACACAAGTATTCACAAGGCTTTTTGTTTTGATGACCTCCATGATGGGTTGCCCTGCTGTGCCTGTTGGTTCACCATCATCCTGATAGCGCATAATCCCGGCGTTGGAACCGATAACATAAGCATAACAATGATGGCTTGCATCCCTATGTTTCTCTTTGATGATTCGAATATATTCCAGTGCATCTTCCTGAGTTTGCATTGGCGAGGCATAGCCTATGAAGCGACTTTTTTGTATTACAAATTCACCATAACCTTCCTCGCGAAGTGTTTTATACGCTATTTCACTCATTGCCTGATGATAAGGCGCACATAATTTTTCTTACCTCTGCGCAGCAAAAGGCCATCTGTTCCTATTAGGTCATAAGTTATAAGACTGTCAATATCTGTTATTCTTTCATCATCTACATAAACTGCACCTTGAGAGATCATCTTTCGAGCATCGGTTTTGCTTGTGCACAAGCCGCTGTCATGGAGCAATGTGGTTAGCCTGCCATCATGTTCTAATTCTTGCCTTGTGACAGCATAACTTGGGACTTCCCCTATAGAGTCGCCGCCACTGAATAATGCGGCCGAAGCCTGCTGCGCTTTTTGAGCTTCGTCTTCACCATGAACTATTTTAGTGCATTCATAGGCTAAAACTTTCTTTGCTTCATTTATGTCGCTTCCCTCTAATTTGCTCAAACTGCGTACTTCATCCATGGGGAGAAATGTTAAAGTAGATAAAGATTTTGCAACATCCTGATCATTAACATTGCGCCAATATTGATAAAACTCGTAGGGTGTACAGAGGTCTGCATCAAGCCAAAGCGCGCCTTTTTCTGTTTTTCCCATTTTTTTCCCTTCATGGGTCATTAACAATTTAAAGGTGCAGGCATATGCTGCCTCTCGCTCTTTGCGTCTGATGAGATCAGCGCCAGCGAGCATATTGCTCCATTGATCATCCCCACCCATTTGCAGTTTACAGTCATGTCGATTGTAAAGCTCCAAAAAATCATAGGCTTGCATCAGCATGTAGTTAAACTCAAGAAAAGTAAGACCTTTTTCCAAACGTTGTTTATAACATTCAGCTGTCAGCATCCGATTGACAGAAAAATGAACACCGATATCTCTGATAAACTCCATGTAATTGAGATTTAGAAGCCAGTCAGCATTGTTTGCCATCAAAGCTTTCCCGTTGTCAAAGTTTAGAAAATGCGAGAGCTGCTTGTGAATGTTCGAGGCATTTTCAAGGATGTGCTCATTGGACATCATTTTTCTCATATCCGTCTTTCCGCTCGGGTCACCTATCATAACGGTGCCGCCTCCAACCAAAGCAATGGGAATATGCCCTGCCTTCTGCATATGTACCATGGCTAAAATTGGTATAAAGTGACCAAAATGCAAGCTGGAAGCGGTGGGATCAAACCCGACGTAGAATTTTGTAGGCTCTCTTTCCAGCTGTTTATAAAGCTCTTCCTCATAGGTAACTTGAGCAATAAAACCACGTTCTTTTAATAAATCCAAAATATGCATAAACTTTCTCCTTATTGCATCTGTTTGATGCTATTTTTTAATAAATCCATTCCATGCATGATATCTGCTTTGTCTGCACTTGAAAAATTAAGACGAAGGGTATTTTTATGTCCGCTCTGAACATAAAAATATTCTCCGGGTACAAATGATAAACCCTTTTCAATCGTTATTTTGAATAGGGGAACAGCTTCCAGTTCTTCAGCAAGAGTAGCGAAGATAAATAGTCCGCCTTCAGGCTTAGTGTAATTTAAGATTCCTGGCATATTCACAATTTTATTCAGCATGGTTTCCATCAGCTCAGAATAAAGCGGAGTAATTTTTGCAATATGATTATCCAGCAGATTCTCACGCAGAAAAACATCCACAATGGCTTGATTAAGATTGGGTGTATGAACATCCGTTGACTGCTTACATACGGCGCACTGTTGAAGCAAATGTGCATCACCTGCCATGAATCCTATTCGAAGTCCGGGTGAAATGACCTTGGAAAAACTGCCCAGCAAAACAACCCAGCCTTCATTATCAAATGATTTGATCGAAGGGAGACTCTTGCCCTTATATCTAAGCTCATGATAGGGGTCATCCTCTGCTATCACGACATGATATTTCGCTGCAAGCCGGGCAACTTCTTATCTTCTTTCAAGTGATAGGCTGATACCTGTTGGGTTTTGAAAAGTAGGAATAATATATAACAATTTAGGATGATGGCGTTTCATCATTTCCTGGAGATGATCAATATCTATACCTTGGCTATCGCTTTTTACGGATATGATATTTGCCTCATAGGCATTCATTGCCTGCAAGGCACCCAGAAAAGCCGGACTCTCTGTCAATACAGCATCTCCTGGATTAATCAGAGATTTAAGCATGAGATCAAACCCTTGCATAGAACCGGTCGTGATCAGTACTTCACTTAATTTAGCGTTTACACCAAAAGTTTTTGTAAGATAAGGAATCAGAGACTCTCTCAAGGGCAGGTAGCCCTCAGTTTGGCCATATTGAAGCAACTCATTTCCTTTTTTAAGCATTAGATCATGACTGATTTGCGCAACAAGCTCAACTGGAAGTGCGAATTTTCCGGGATTACCTCCTGCAAATGAAATTAGACCGGGTACATTTGCATACTTAAATATCTCTCTGATTGCGCTGCCAGTGAGTTTATCTATCCGTTTTGCATATTTTATAGTTTCTTGATTCAATATTATAAGACCTCCGGCTTAAAATAAAAGCCGCCTTCCCACATGTTATATGCGGGAAGGCGGCGTAAACCACGGTACCACTTCCATTTGATAAAAAAATATTTATCCTCAGACGCTGTAACCGGCGTACCGGCAATGGCCTACTGCAGTGTTCAGCCATGAGCTCAGGAGGGTATTCATGTTAGCTTCACTGCCTTTTTACACCATGCAAAGGCTCTCTTTGAGTGAGACGCAAACAATACTTGACTCCATCATTGCAATTAATATTATATGTTTGATGAGCATACTTGTCAATTCTTCTATTCACAATAATTGTTAATATATATATTACGAAAATAGTTCATTTATTTTACATTTGTGTTATAATCCCAATTATAAGGCTGGAATGATGTTTGGATTGGAGTTATCATGCAGACAAGAGCAGAATTGCAGAGCAGCATAGATCAATATTTATCCAGTAAACGCATATATCTTAATAGATCTCAGCGTTCTGTTTTGAATTGGGCCATGATTGATGATCATCAATCTATATTGGAATTAGGCTGTGTACAAGAAAACCTTATCAATGAACTTCAAAATCAGTATCGGATTCGCGCTTGCGGGCTTTGTTTTGATGTAGAGTTAGCTCAATCACTTCGCTTATCATTATCGGAAGCTGAAATCATGCCAAGTATCAGCGGCGATATTCCTTGGAGAAGCAATAGTTTTGATCGCATTATATTAACAAACGCTCTTCCGCATTATTTTTCTCTGAATGTTTTTCTAACGGAAATTTACCGTGTATTGGCACCGGAAGGCAAAATAGTATTGGCCTTGTCCGGATTAAAACTAAATCATTTGATGCATTCGCTTAAACCAGATAGTGCTGTATGGAAACAATTTTTAGTGCTGATAGAAAGCGTCGGATTTAAGGATGCAACTTGCAATAGATCGCGGTTTGGTCAGCGTTGCTTAATTGCGCATAAGTATTGATGAAATCATATTTAAGCAAATTTGCTGCATTTTTTCTTGTGACGATGATATTCTTTTCTATCCCTGTCCGTATAAGTGCTTTACTTAGAGCAGAACAAGGGACAGTGCGTATACTCTTAACTGAGTTAGACCAAAGTCGAAGAATCGAAATAGGATTATTCGGCAGTTATTTGCTTAATGATCAAATAAGTTTTCAAAGCGGCAGTAAACTGACGATTTTAGCACAAAAAAATAGAATTTTAACTTATTATGAGGGGGCCGTTATTCAGAGCGACCAGTCGCTGGTATTAAAACGCTTCGATAAGTTAGATGAAGATGAAAATGGCCTTAGACTCAATTCAAAATTAAATCTGTTTGAGGGTGACCTGGTTATTACTCTCTCTGAAAAAGGAATGCGGGCTATTCTGCATATTGGAATTGAGGATTATTTAAAGGGAGTTGTTCCCTATGAAATGAGTGAGAGTTTTCCTATTGAAGCATTAAAGGCGCAGGCAATCGCTGCAAGAAGTTATGCTTTAAAAGGGTTAAGAAAGGATAGGGACTATGATCTGACAGATAATACGAATGATCAAGTTTTTAGAGGATTCAACAAGGATTACCAGCTGACCTTTCAAGCAGTACAGGCAACGGCGGGTATCGTGTTAACTTTTAATGACGAAATTGCGAGAACATACTATACGGCCAGCAATGGCGGTCAGACTGAATCTTCTTCCAATGCCTGGACTTACGAACCTGAAGCGTATTTAGGTGTTTGGGACGATCCTTATGATAAACAAAACCCTCAGAGCATGGTTCGGGAATTTAGACTTTCAAGGAATTGGAAAGCACAAAAACGACAAGAAATTTATTTTGAGAACTTGCTCAAAGAACTCATCGCACAGCAAATTGCGCCATTGGGATTTGATTCGGATCCAACCTATATAAATATTGAGGAATTCCATAAAATAAATGCAGTTACGCCAAAGTTCCAAAATGAATCACGCCTCATGACACAAATGGAGTTCCTATTATCAGTCAGTGCAAGAAACAAAAGCCGCCCTCAACAGGAAGAGGACATATCGCTCTTTACTGTAGAGGAGATTACGCAGACGATACCCTCAACTATCTCGCCTGAAATAAGATGGGGAAAGGTTGAGGTGATTGCACAGCCTATCAAGCTGACAGTTGATATATTTCCACATATTGAAAAAACGCTTGAACTATCCATTAATGTAAAAGATAATGAGATTTTCGAAGTGATAGAAGAGCCGGATGCTTTCACCATTCGAGCATCGCGTTTTGGTCATGGCGTTGGATTGAGCCAGCGTGGCGCTGAGTGGATGGCAAAGCAGTATGATAAAATCTATGCTGAAATACTGGCTTTTTATTATCCTGGAACCCTGCTGCAAACTTATCAAACAACGCCGGAAACCAGACCGACTTTAGGATTGGAATATTTAACGACTCCCGGACCGGTTCCTACAGCCACACCGCGTCCTACCCTTGTTCCTCAAAGCACTGAATCGCAGCCGGGTCAGTGGGAGGTCGTTATATCTGGAATCAGTCAAAACTCATCACTCAATTTAAGGTTATTGCCAAGTATCACGGCCGGAGTTATTGATCAATTATATTATGGCCAGCGTTTATTGGTTTTGGAGCGCGTGGAAGATGAATGGCTGCATGTTAGAGCTGATGGAATACAGGGGTATGTGATGGAATCATTTGTCCAACCAATACCATGATGAGTTATCAAACAAGAGCAGCCTCGATGTTATTTTGAGGCTGCTCTTGTTTGATAACTTGAAGAGTTTTATACAGTTAGCTCTCTTCGCCTTGAACAAGCTTTGGTTCAGAATTGATTTTAATATTGCGAATGTTCTTTTCTGGAATAGGGTCCGCTTTTGGCAATTCTACACGCAGAAGACCGTCCTTAAAGTTTGCTTGAATGTCATCCTGGTTGATGCCTTTAAGATTAAAACTGCGTTCCACATGTCCTGTTCGGCGCTCAGAATAATGATAGCTGGACCCTTCATTTGTTTCTTCACTCATGATATCAGCACTGATGGTTAACACATCCTTATCAACCGTAAGGGCGATATTGTCTTCGCTAACACCAGCAAGTTCTGCTTCTATGACATAAGCATTCTCTTTTTCTTTGATATCGACGCAAAAGGTATTGATATTCATGTTTTCTGTCAGGTTCATGAAGGGTCGGAAGAAGGAATCTTCTAATAAGAAGTTTCGTCTGTTTAACAAACTACTATTGCGTCGGTTGGGAATCAAACTGTACATCTTAGTACCTCCATCAATTATTTTCTTCAACATTTAATGTTGATATTAAAATTATAACACAAAGGTCAAAGATAGTCAATAAACATTAAAAAGTTTTGCTTGTATCGTCGATTTTAATTGTATATGATATTATTATGGAAGAATTAGAACGTTTACAAAACTTAGTGGGGGCATCATATGTTTTGGCAAAGGAGCCAAAACACTTATTGTTTGGCCTTTCTGGTGGTGCAGATTCCATTGCATTGGCGAGCATACTTAAAACTCTTCAGCGTATATATAAATTTAAACTGACCTGTATCCATGTAAATCATGGTTTGCGTCAAGCCGCTGAAGAGGATGAAAATTTTGTTATCAATATCTGTGAAAGCTGGAATCTTCCACTCATAGTCAAACATGTCAAGATACCTTCAAAGAGCAATATTGAATCCAATGCAAGAGAAGAACGATACAAAGCTTTCTATGAAGTGAAAGAAAAAGTAAAGGCAGATTGTTTGGTATTGGGTCATCATATGGATGATCAGGCTGAAACAGTCATCATGCGTTTGATGCATGGCACTGGCCCAACAGGTCTTGCGGCGATGCGGGAATTTTCAAATGGAATCTGGCGGCCATTGCTGCATGTGAGAAGATATGAGTTGATACAATATCTTAACCATTTTTCTATTGGTTGGATAGAAGATGATAGCAATTTAGATTTTCGGTTTTTGAGAAATGCTCTCAGACACAGGGTTATTCCGGTTTTGGAAGAGTTGTCATCATCCTCAATACAAAATATTGCAAAAACCAGTGTTCTTTTTGCAGATGAAGAGGATTATTGGTCTGACTTCTCATTATGCTGGCTCAAAGAGCGCGCCTGCCTTGATCCCTCTAATCCCTTTCTTAATCTTAAAGATTTTGATACACTGCATATCGCCGTCAAAAGAAGGATATTGCGTTGTTTTTGTGCTGTTTTAAATGTAAAGCTTGACATGGCTCAAACTCAAAGATTGATTGAACTTTTAAATGGGTCTGGACATCAAAGTGTTAATCTGCCGCAGGAGGTAAAAGCCATACGAAGTGCTGGGCGGCTGCATTTGGTATCAGCTAAGAAAAATCTGATCAGATTAGGAAACCTTGAGGAAACAATGGATGAGAAACTTGGCAATCGGCGCATAGAGTCATTTGATTGCGAGAGGTTATTGGGTGCAGTTTTGCGTTATCGATTGCGGGGGGACAGAATTAGTCCGCTTGGATGCCATGGCAGTCAAAGCCTGAGCAAATACTTGATTGACCGTAAAATGGACCGACCCTTTCGAGAACACTGGCCGATTCTGGCAATAGGTCAGGATGTATTATGGGTTGTAGGGTTTGGTATGGCTCAAACTGCGGCCATTAAATCAAACACAAAAAGAATATGCACTTTATCTTATGTTGGTATTTTGCCGGATGAAACAGAAATTGAAAAGAAGGGATAAAAGACAATATGAACAGAGGAAAAGAACTGTACAAAGATCTGAGTCGAATCTTAATCACCCATGAGGAGATTCAGCACGAAATTCAAAGCTTAGCAGATCAATTGAACCAAGAATACAAAGGGAAAGAACTTATGTGCGTTTGCATCCTTCGCGGAGCGGTTGTTTTTTTTACTGATCTCATCAGGCTGCTAGACTTGCCTTTGACCATTGATTTCATGGCAATATCAAGCTACGGCGGCACTACAAAATCATCAGGAGAAGTGCGCATGCAAAAAGATCTAGAGCAGTCTGTCATGGACAAGCATGTTCTTGTTGTGGAAGACATTGTAGACAGTGGTCTGACACTTGCGTATATCATGGATATTTTGAGCAAGCGAGGGGCAAAATCTGTTAAGTTAGCCACACTGCTTGATAAACCCGAAGGGCGTAAAAACGATCTAAAGGTAGATTATGCCTGTTTTACGATTCCCAACGAGTTCGTTGTTGGCTACGGATTGGATTATGATGAAAAATATAGAAATCTTCCTGATATAGGTATTCTGGATCCGAAAATATATATGTAATTGGGGGCATCAAATCCTTCTGTTCAAAGATAGTTTACAAGTAAAATTCAGCTATAGCCGGCCTTTGCTTGCATAGCCACGAAATAGCGTGATATAATCTTTATGATTGTATCTAAAGGAGGACCTCCCTATTGCGTAAATCTCGCGGAATGCTAGGATATATTTTTATGATTGCTGCATTTTTATTGGTAGCCACCATGATATCTGAGAGCATCAGAATTCCCACAAACAAAGTTAAATATCCTGATTTGTTGCAGCAAGTATCTGAAGGTAAAGTCGCAAGAGCCGCAATACGCGGCAATACTCTTTATGGGCTCAATTTGCCAAGCGTGATTTCCGAATCTGATTTTCCGGCAAGATACGATTTTGAAAGCACCATCGGTCCTGATTTTATTGAAACGATTTCCAGAATGTATGCAGCTGAAACGGATGTCAGTCCTGACATTGTCAATTTAAACGACATAGCCTTTGGCGGCAGAAAGCTTCGCATCGAATATTTACCCCCGGTTGTAACACCCTGGTATTTGGAAATGCTGCCTTTTCTTCTTCCTCTGGGTTTGGTTATGGTTTTTTGGTTTATTATGATGCGTCAGCAAACCGGGGGCAATTCGAAAGTCATGGGTTTTGGCAAAAGCAAAGCTCAAATGGCCGATCCCACCAAAAACAAGATCAATTTTTCTGATGTGGCCGGTGCAGATGAGGAAAAAGCTGAGCTTGCTGAAATAGTCGATTTTCTCAAAGAACCCAAAAAGTATTTAGATTTAGGCGCGAGAATACCTAAGGGCGTTCTGCTGGTCGGGCCTCCAGGTACAGGAAAAACCTTGCTGGCCAAAGCTGTCGCAGGAGAGGCGAAAGTACCCTTCTTTTCCATCAGCGGTTCTGATTTTGTAGAAATGTTTGTTGGTGTTGGGGCCAGCCGGGTCAGAGATTTATTTGAACAGGCAAAGCGGGCTGCACCCAGCATAGTCTTCATTGACGAAATTGACGCAGTTGGTCGCCATCGCGGAGCAGGTATGGGTGGGGGACATGATGAGCGTGAGCAGACACTCAATCAGCTTTTAGTTGAGATGGATGGATTTTCTACCAATGAAGGCGTGATTGTCATGGCTGCTACAAATCGTCAGGATATTCTGGACCCGGCAATTTTGCGTCCGGGTCGTTTTGACAGGGTCGTGAACGTCAGCTATCCTGATCTTAATGGACGGGTTGAAATATTAAAAGTACACAGCAAAGGAAAGCCGCTTGCTGACGATGTTAACCTTGAGAACATTGCCAAGCGCACGCCTTTTGCTACGGGAGCTGACCTTGAAAATGTTATGAATGAAGGTGCGCTGATAGCTGCCCGCAATCTTAAAAGGAACATTCATCAGGCTGACTTGATTGCTGCCGTAGAAAAAGTACAAATGGGTCCTGAGAAAAAGAGCCACAAGGTGCTTGAAGAAGATAAACGCATTGTTGCCTACCACGAAGCAGGCCATGCCATCTTGGGTCATTATTTGCCTCTGACGGACGAAGTCCATACAGTTACCATTGTACCTCGCAGCGGCGGAGCTGGCGGTTTTACACTCTCCTTGCCTGAACAGGAGTTTGATATGCAAAGCAAAAGCAAAATGCTGCAAATGATATCGATGATGTTCGGAGGACACGCGGCTGTTAAAATCATCGAAAATGAGATTTACACGGGCGCACAATCTGACCTAAAGAAGGCAACAGAATTAGCCCGATACATGGTGACTAAACTGGGTATGAGTGATAAGTTGGGCACAATATATTTGGGCAATGATCAAGAAGTTTTTGTCGGTATGGAATTTGGCCAGTCCAGAGAGTTTAGTGAGCAGGTAGCTGCGGATATTGACAGCGAAGTATCCTTAATTTTGAAGAATAGCTACGATGTTGCTCTGGAAGTTCTTAATAAGCATCTTGACCAGCTTCATGGGCTTGCAGCTCTTCTGATAGAGAAAGAAACGGTTGGCCGTGAAGAATTCCTTGATTTTATCAATGAAGGAACACCGGCACTGACCGAAGCCGCGCCATCTCTTGGATAAACTAAACACACAAGGATCTCTTGATCCTGGGCTGTGGCTTCCCGATCTTCATATTCATACCACAGCTTCAGATGGCAGCTTAACGCCAAGCCAAGTAGTACGAAAGGCTGCAGAGCGTGGCCTTAATATAATTTCGATTACGGACCATGATACCCTCAGCGGTCTTGAACAACACC
>JAAZEI010000191.1 GCA_012512355.1 Clostridiales bacterium
AACCTGCAAGCCCCAAAACCCCTGCCGCGAACTTTTCTAATAATTCATCAAATATTCAGGAAGGTGACCTTGCTTCTATCTTTTCAAAAAACTCCAGCGCCAGCATGGTCGACATGACCCAACAGCAGCAATCGGATTATACTGTTGTATCAGCAACTTCAAGCCCTGGTGCCGCATCCATGGCCCAGCAGCGGCTGGATCAATTCATGACGGCATGGATAAGCAATGATTATAAAGGCATGGTTAATTTATCTTTACCCGCCTGGGTTTCTCAGCAGCAAAACCCTGAACAGGCTATGTTTTATGTCCGGGGTATCCGCATGCCGATTAGTTATGAATTTAAAAATGTATCCGGCTCAGATGCGGACAACACAAGAACAATCGACATGGTAGCATCTATCGACAAAAGCAATGGTCAGGCCCCGCGCAGTTATCTGATGCAAGTATTAATGATGAGAGTCAATGACATCTGGTATGTTGACCCTACATCACTTTCTTCTGACCAGGAGATTCGTGACAGTTCTTCAACAGCTGTGCCGCAAATAACAATCGCCCCCATGGTGCCGGGGGTTCCTTCTCTGCAGCTTTATTATAACGCTCAAGGGGGCTCCTTTTATCATGTTGACGCCAACTGTATCAGCATCAAAGCTGAATATTTGCCGCTGACATCCGGCTTTTTGTTCAGCCAGGTAAACGATCCGCAGTTTAGCAACCTTCAGCCATGCACAACCTGCCATGCGCCCAGCAGGATATAGAGATGGCACCGCGTTATCACATTGATACCATCCCAGTGTGGGATGCCTTGCATCAGAATGAAGAGTGCTTGTTATGCATTTTGAGACGCCAAACGGAACACTTACTTACTGAGCGTTATTTGGGCGGATCAGTCATGGAACCTGCTACCCGCATACGCGTCAATGAAAAAGGATTCTGCCCCGCGCATCATAAAATGCTATATGATCGGCAAAATAAGCTTGGGCATGCTCTGATGATGTTGTCTCATCTCAAAGAAGTACGTCAAAAGCTCGAAAGAGCTCCTCTTGATACCGGGATTAGAACTCGCTCGAACTTTTTTAGCTTAAAACCCAAACCTAGCATAGATAAGAGTCCTATCCTGAAACAATTGATAGACGGCTGTGTTCTTTGTGATAGTTTGAATGAAAATATCAACCGGTATGCCTATACCATCCTTCACTTATGGAAAACTGACAAGAGCTTTCAAAAAGAATTTTTAGACTCCAAAGGTGTCTGCTTACCCGATGCCGGCTTATTGATTGATTTGGCCGATGAATATCTTTCCGGCCAGAACCAATCCAGTTTCAAAGAAGCTTTGTCAAATCTGCTTACACAAAACCTTTTGAGCCTTGAAGAAGAGCTTGAATGGTTTACTCTTAAATTTGATTACCGAAACAGTGACAAACCCTGGGGTACAAGCAAGGATGCACTGGAGCGCAGCATTACAAAACTCCGCGGGTGGTCAGTAGGCACAGATCCCGGAAAAGAAGGTTAGCATGTATCTAAGAAATTGTCCCAGACATTCTATTTTCCAAAAATATAAGCTTGCTATCCTCTTTTTTTTATGTCTTTGTATCTTACAATCTTCTGTTTTGGCTTCACAATTTATTTCACCTGCAAGTATGCTGGATGCTAAGCTTCAGGAAGATCAGCCTTCAAACATATCTGTACCTCTTTATTTTCGCTACAAGAATACTGCTTATCTTGCAAGAGAAATGCGCGATATTAATATAGCCCGAACAATGACAGTGCACCTGGCACTCATCAATGCACTGCTAAGCGGCCCTGGCTCTCTGTCTCCTCAGTTGAGTCCTTTGTTTCCTTCCGGTACGCAAGCGCTGAGCGTCGTAGCAGAAGACGAAACCTTGTTTATCACCTTCAACGATAAAATTTTGAGCCGTTATTCGGACGAAGCATTGATTTTTAATGCTGAATACAGTCAGGGCGAGGGGAAAATACGCCGTCAATTGGCCATGGCAAGTATTATAAATACCATAACAGAGAACAGTCCCTTTACCAAAGTTCAAGTTTTGGTTCGCCAGGAGAATTATGTGTCAACATCCATGCGCCTAAGCGCTCGCTATTATCTTCTGGATGAAGACAGTTTGCCCCCGCCTCTCACAAGACAGGAAGAATACATTTTAACTCCGCAGGTATCTGCCCGAATATTTCTGGAGGGATGGCAAAACAGAGAGTTCACGTCAAGCCTGAGAATAGTTCGCAGCAGCACAGATCAAAGCACATCCGATTTACCAACCGAATTTGATCTGCGGCAATCCTTTGAGCAAGCTCCGCTTCTTGAAGAGTTTAATATAACACCCGGCGTTGTGTCTATTGACGGACAAAGCGCGGTGCTTAGTATTTCTCTTAAAATCCTGACTGATGAGGGAGAAGAGCGTTTCATACAAAATCGGCCGCTGCACCTTGTGATGCGAGAAGGTATTTTTACTATCCCCTTAGAGACTTTTGAGCAGCTATTAAGGATAGTAAAATGAACATACGAATTTTACGGCTCATCGCTTTGCTGCTGTCACTTTGCTTTCTCAGCGCATGTTCCCGTTCGGTCCCCATGAGTGAAAATAGTTTCATTACACTACCGCCTGCTGAAAATAGATTTACAGCACCTCGGGGAGACACAGCACGCGAATACGCACAGACAGTGAGTTTATACTTGCCAAGTGTTTCAAACAATTTGCTCATCAATGTACCTGAGAAGATTTTAATTCCTGCTGACCAGCATCCTGCTGAAGCAACAGTTCGCAAACTCCTCTCTTTTTCCGGGAGCGAAACAGCGAATCCTCTTTTCTCCGAGGCAAATATACAGCTGCAAAATATCCAGGAAGGCATTGAAATCTCCGGCAGCATCGCTACGGTCAACCTTAGTGCCAATGCAATGCTTTTGCCAAAGTTTGATCTGTTTACCTTAAAGCGGGCCATCACAAATACTTTGCTGCAGTGGCAGGATATCAAAACAGTGAATGTCCTGGTTGCAGGTATCGAGCCGGGAACTGATCCGGCAGGCTCAAGCCCCTCAGGGAGCATGCAATCCATTAGGAATGAGGATGTTCAGGCCGTTTGGGACAGTTTATCCACCCGCTGGAGTAGTGAAAAAAATCAATCGATTCGATTTTCCAGCCTTTGCACCATCTATTTTCCTGCAAGCTTTGGTCGAGGCATCCTTTCAGAAGCGAGAACAGTTAGCTTCCCCGGACAAGCCTACCAGCAATTAGCTGGCAGTTTGTTGGAAGCAATGTCTGCAGGAGCTCAAATACTTTCGCAAACGCCTCCCATGCCGGACCTAAATGCATTGTTGGCTGAACCTATAAAACTTGAAGAAAACGATACCGGTGACTTTGTCATCAATTTTCATTTTCTCCAAGAAGCAAATGAAACTTTCGTCAACGCGGGCATTCCTCGCTCTGTCATGATGGCTGCCATAACCTACACCATGTGTACTTTTATTCCGAAGCTTCAAGGAGTGAAAATACAAATCGGGAATGAGCTGATTGAAGGCATAGTTCCAAGCGCTATATATGAAAAAGCCGGCGAGAAAATTATATTCACAGACAGTGTTCTGCGCAGATCTGATTTCTCGAGTTTTTTACTGTCAGACTGTGAGCTGTATTTTGCAAACCATTCCGGTTACTTGAAACTCACCAGACGCCCCATCCCCTACCGTCTTGCTTTCAACAGACGGTATATCATTGAGCAGCTAATGCAAGGACCACAGGTTTACGATAGCGTACCCGATCTGCTGTCAATATTTCCGCAGGGAATACATGATCAAGATTTGATTGCTCTTGATAAAGAAGGCAGCACAGTTCTTGTGAACTTTACTGATAACCTCATTCTCAGTTCACAGAAGATGTCATCACAGCAGGAGCGTCTGATGGTGTATGGCATTGTAAATACACTTTGCAGTACCAGGGCAACGCATAGGGTTCGCTTTTATATCAATGGTGCTCAGCATGAGAGTTTCGCAGGTTCAGTTTATTTACCCGGTGAATTTCTCATGAATCCTGAAATTATACGATAATCGTTTTATAATTGTCTGTGCTGGTCAATTGAAAAATGTACGCAAATCAATGTTTGTTCTTTACCCTTAGCCCTTATGAATAGGCAGGGCGACAATAAAAGTACTGCCTTTGCCCTCTTCGCTGGTGGCTTTAATGGTGCCGCCATGGAGCGTAATAATTTGACGGACAATCGACAAACCAAGGCCGGTGCCGCCGCTGTCACGGCTGCGCGCCTTATCTATGCGATAAAAGCGGTCAAAAACATGGGGCAAGTTCTCCGCTTTAATTCCCGGGCCATTATCACTGACCGACAGGATGATATCTCGTCCTTCTCTTGTAACGCTCAAACTGATGAGGCCGCCATCCTGGGTATATTTCATAGCATTGTCTATCAGATTATAGATAACCTGACGGAGTTTGGATTTGTCTGCATACATGTCTCCGCTGTCATCAAGTGTTAGAGACAGACGCTGCATACGCTGGGCAGCAAGTGGCTCAAGACGATGTGCGGTTTCTTTTACCAATGCAGCTAGACTTATTTTCTCCCTTTCAAGCCGCATGTTATGAGCATCTGCCTGAACCAATGTCAGCAAGTCGGAGACGATGGCTGCCAAACGATTGATTTCTGAATTGATGTCGCTTAAAAACTCAGTCCGAAGCTCTGTTTCCATTTCAGGCTGATAAATAAGTGATTCAATTAAGATTTTCATGGTGGAAAGCGGGGTTTTCAGCTCATGACTGGCATTTGAAACAAACTCATTTCGGGATTGGTCCAGAGTTTGTAAACGCTCTGACATGGAATTAAAAGCTGTCGCCAAATGCTTTAGTTCGCCCGAACCTGTTTCTGGAACACGGGCAGCAAAATCACCTTTGGACATAAGGCCTATGACACCTGTCAAATTAACAATAGGTTTTGTGATAATTCTTGAGAAAACCGCTCCGGTCATCAATGCTGCCAATGCAACAATGACGAATATTAATATCAAGTTATCCTGCAAAGTATATAAATTGGACATCATCTCCCCTACGGAAGATACAAGAAGCAAAACTCCCACAACCTTCGATGAATAAATGATGCTGGCCGTGGAATAACTCACCCATTCATCTCGAGAGTTGTATCTCAAAGGGTTATTAAGTTCTATCGTCTTACCCGTTTTTAAAGAATGAACACCATAGTCGGCCATTTGCCCTGACAAGAGTACAGATACAACTTCCGGGTAGGCCAAACGCCGTCCATGTGCTTCACGAAAGCTGTCCAATTGCACTTTGCCATCACTGTCGAGTAAAAGAACACGTCCGGACATCTCATTGCCTGCCCGGCTTATCGCGGCTGATAAGCTGTCTACATCAGCATTATACAAAAAAGGCGCTACCTCAACAGCCCAATTTTCAAGGCCGGCTCGGTCAGCGCGAATACGCTGTTCAAATAGATATCTGCCTAACATATTCGTTAAGGTGCTTGCCATCACCAGAAAAGAAATACCAATAATCAAAAAAAAAGCCAGAAGCACTTTCCATCTTATGCTTGAAAACAGCTTAGGCATCACGGTCGGTGAAATAGTACCCTACACCCCATTTTGTAAATATATATTCAGGCTGAGTCGGATTCTGTTCAATTTTTTCTCTTAACCTTCTGATATGAACATCGACCGTCCGAGCGTCACCTGCATAATCGTTCTTCCAAACTGATTCGAGCATCTCTTCACGCGTAAATACACGGCCGCGATTGGTGATAAATAACTGCAGCAAATCAAATTCTTTTGCTGTGAGCCTGACATCTTTACCATTAACACTAACAGATCGATTGGCAGTGTTTACTTCAAGACTGCCTATTTTAGTATGGCGCAAATCTTCTTGTGCGTTATTGCTTTGGACACGGCGAAGAATAGTTTTGATGCGGGCTTTAACCTCCAAAATATTAAAGGGCTTGGTCATATAATCATCTGCGCCATATTCCAAACCCAGAATTTTATCCAGATCCTCCCCTTTGGCAGTGAGCATGATAATGGGAACGTCACTGGATTCACGCATACGCTGGCATACCTGTATTCCATCCATCTTAGGAAGCATTACATCCAGGAGTACGACATCAAAGGTGTTTTCGGCAAAAAGTCTCAAGGCCTCTTCGCCGTCAAAGGCACTGACGGTTTCATACCCATCTTGTTCCAAAGTATACTTTAAGCCTTTAATCATCAAAGGCTCGTCATCAACCAGCAGTATCCGTTTAGCCACTAATACCATTCCTTCCATGACGCCGCATGATATAAAGGCGTTGTTAGATTATATTGTACAACAATGAGCTGCGTATAATCAAGAGAAAACGCAATCAAAAAGTAATAAGTAGGCAATATGTTTACTGCTTTTCAGCTCTATTCAAATATTACTAGTTTGTCAGGGTATAAAATAATGGCCGCTGCTGAAAAATCAGTGCGGCCATTTTATAGCTTCTTGGAATTAGAGCCTACTTCTGTTCAGTATCTTCCGTTTCTCCATCATCTTCGTCTTCATCTTCGTCTTCATCTTCATCTTCATCATCATCTTCATCGCTCTCAGGGAAAAATGATTTGCCGCATTTCGGGCAGAGATAATCTTCTTCAAAGTCAAAATCTGCCAGATCGAACTTTGTTTCATATCCGCAGTGCGGGCACTCGTATTCCATTTCGCCTTCCATGATGTCATCGCCATGATGGTGGCCGCAGCTGCATTCATCATCATCTTCAAATTCATCATCAAACAATGCCGATTCGACTTCTTCCAAGTCTTCGTCGATGTTGCCGACATACTCGCTAAGATCATCATGGTCCTGACGAATTTCCTCAATAGCTTTTGAAAAATCACGCATGACATCTAACATTTTGAGTAGTATCTTCTGTTCGGGAACATCTGCATTCAGCTTCATGCCCTCAGCCAAGCCAATCAGGTAAGCAACCTTATCAGTTAATTTTTCCATAATGTCCTCCTCTATATTGCCGGGTAGTATTAAGCGCGTGACAGGTATTCGCCGGTGCGGGTGTCTATTTTTAGCACATCACCAATGCCGATAAACAAAGGCACCATGACAGTGAAGCCTGTTTCAAGCGTAGCAGGTTTGTATGTATTTGAGGCTGTGTTCCCTCTATAGCCAGGTTCGGTCTCTGTCACAGCAAGTTCTACAAAATTAGGAGCTTCCACAGAGAAAGGCTCCCCATTGAAGTAGCGAATATTGACATTGGTGTTCTCTTTAACAAATTTGATCGCTTCCTGTACCTTATCCAAATTCAGAGGAATTTGTTCATAAGTTTCTGGATCCATGAAGTAGTAGAGTTCACCATCATTATATAGATACTCCATCTCTTTGGACTCGATGCGGGCACGCGGCATTTTGTCTGAGGGATTAAAAGTACGTTCTATGACAGCACCGGTCATAATGTTCTTAATTTTCGTACGCACAAATGCCGCGCCCTTTCCGGGTTTGACATGCTGAAAGTCAACAATCGTCCATACGCCACCTTCAAACTCCACTGTGATGCCATTTTTAAAATCCCCTGCTACTATCATGTTTTCCTCCGAATATTCGATGAATTTTGCTTTGCTTATAAAACGATTAACTCTCTTGATGCATGAACCAAGCTATTCGCACCCGTTTGGGTGATGACACAAGTGTTTTCAATTCTTACCCCACCCAGACCGGGGACATAGATACCCGGTTCTACGGTTATCACAATACCCGGTTCAAGCTGGGCTTCTGAAGTCGGTGAGAGGCGTGGGTTTTCATGAACATCAATCCCAAGAGAATGACCCAAACCATGTCCAAAATACTTGCCATAACCAGCGCTGTCGATGATGTCTCGAGCTTGTCGGTCAATCGCTCTGCAATCTTTACCCGGCGCCAAAGAATCTTGGCAGGAAGTCTGGGCCAGCAGCACAGTTTCATAGATATGATAAAGTTCTTTTGAAGGCACCCCAAGCGCAACAGTTCGCGTCATATCAGCGCAGTATCCGTGATACATGGCGCCAAAATCCAGCGTAATGAGATCACCCTTTTGCACCTCTCGCTCTCCTGCAATAGCATGCGGCAATGACCCATTTGGGCCTGATGCTACGATGCTGTCAAATGCAAGTTTTTGAGCGCCAAGCTCAAACATTTTATAATTTAGGGCTAGCTGTATTTGTTTCTCAGTCAACCCGGTTTTGATAAAACCAAGGATAAATTCAAATGCTTGGGTGGATAT
>JAAZEI010000192.1 GCA_012512355.1 Clostridiales bacterium
ACGTCGCAGGCCCGATGGTGTTTCTGTGAGCTTTTGCGCAAAGCGAATGAGGCGATTTGTTTTCATATCTACCGCTTCACCCTGGCGGCGAAGCTTGTTTCTGTTGAGCGTTCTCGCAGATGTTTCAGCGGCAGTCAATAAGGCATAAGTTATAAGCAAGATAAACAGAATCACCATAGATAAACCGGATGGGTCAGTTTCCATTCGTCTATACGCCCCTTTCGTCCCTGTGATTATAGCATATTTTATCCGTCTTAATCTATTTTTAATCAAACATTTACATGCATTTCAGCTATAAATGCTGTATAATGCCCTTTATTGGATTGACAAAAGAGAGGAGCAAGGCATGTTTGGTTTTGTAGTTGCAAATTTAGATAAGTTAAACGCAAGCCAGCGCGAGCTATACCAGGCAGTTTACTGCGGCTTATGCCGTGAACTGGGCCTTCGCCACGGACAAATCACCCGCGCTACACTCACCTATGATATGAGTTTCTTAATTTTGCTATTATCATCTCTGGCTGATGAAGAGCCTCACTATGAGCAGTTTCGGTGTCCGATTCATCCCTTAAAAAAACGCAGCTGCTTTACAAGCCGTTTTACAGCTTATGCTGCGGATATGAACATTATACTCGCTCATGCTCAGCGATTGGATGACTGGGAAGACGATAAGAATGTCCTGTCGCTCTCGCAGGCGAAACTTCTCAAGCACGCTGCCATGAAGGCCAGAGAAAAATACACCAGACAAGTTATTGGAATTGATGAATGCCTTCAAACTTTGTCAATGATGGAGAATGATGATGTCGCCAACCCGGATTTGCCTGCCAATGTATTTGGAAACTTGCTGTCTGAAATATTTGTCCCCGATGAGCAGATGCCAAAAGCCGCTGCGCTGCATGATTTCGGTTTCGCTTTGGGGCGGTTTATTTATATCATGGACGCCGCAGTTGACCTGGTGGATGACCTCAAAAAGAAGCGCTATAATCCATTGATTTCAATACCCAGCGCCCAGCACGAAGATATCCTGCGTCTTCAGATGGCGCAAACCGCCGCCTGCTTTGACCGGCTTGAAGTACAGCGCAATGAGGAGATACTTGAAAACATATTATACTCAGGTGTATGGACCAAATTCTCCGCTAAATTTCATAAGGAGGTAAGCCAGGCATGAAAGATCCCTATGAAGTGTTGGGTATACCTCGCACAGCCAGCAAAACAGAGGTCACCGAAACATACCGTAAATTAGCAAAAAAATTTCACCCTGATCTCAACCCCAATGATAAAAACGCGCAAAGCAAAATGGCAGAAATAAACGTTGCCTACGAAGAGATCAAATCCGGCCGCGCAGAATATACTGACTATTCGCGGCCAAACGCAGGCTCCGCGCAGCGGAGTAACCCCTACCAGGGCTATGGTCAGTATGGCGGGGGCTATAACCCATTTGAAGAGTTTTTCCGCGGAGCTTATAGCACCAATACCCAGCAGCGCTATGCGCAGCCGCCAAAGAATGACAAATTTGATCCGGTCAGACAATATATCAATGCTTTGCGCTACAGCGAAGCGCTTTATGCGCTCAGCCAAATTCAGGAACGAAGCGGCCAGTGGTATTACTTGAGCGCCATCGCCAACTATGGCAGCGGCAATACGGTCACCGCCATGCAGCATATTGATTTGGCACTCAAATTGGAGCCCGCAAACAGAGAGTACATGAGCATCAAACAGCAAATGACCTCAGGATCTCAAGCTTATACAACAAGACAGCGGGGCTTTGGGATTCCCAACATGGGCATCAATCCGCTTTGCTTGGGCCTTTGCCTGATGCGCCTTTGCTGCAGGTGTTAATAGAAAGGTAGCTTCTCAATGAACAAATGGAAGTATAAATTGGCGGTGTGGATGCAAGGCCGCTATGGCATGGACAGGCTTTATAAGGGTTTGCTGTTTCTGTATATTTTTCTCATTGCTCTTAACCTGTTCCTGCGTTCAACCTTTTTGATGACACTGTCCCTTTTGTTAGTTGTCTTTGCTATGTTTCGAGTTTTTTCAAAGCAAATAGCAAAACGCTCTACTGAAAACCAGCGATACATCGCCTTTATTGATCCGCTCAAAAAGAAAGCCATGCTGACCTTCAACCGCGTCAGGGAGTATAAAACCCATCGTTATCGCACTTGTCCCCATTGCCACACCTCGTGGCGGCTAAAGAAGAAAATAGGGACCATGACCATCACTTGTCCCAAGTGCCACACAACTTCGCAAGTCACGATTAAAAGATAGCGTATACTTTTGACAAGGGGCGGGTCATCTCACATAACCAAAGCTTCATCCCAGCATACCATGTGCTAAATAGTGATTTTTCGTATTTTACAGCATAATATAACCAATTAAAAAACCGGGTATCACCCGGATTTTTTTGACCTTTATAAACCAACCAAATCTTTCAGGCGATCCCACACAGTCTTTGTGTCTTCCTGGGTTTTTATTTCCTCAGGCTCCTGCTGCGGTATTGGGATGCCCTGCAGCATCATGACAAATTGCAAAGAGTCGGTTTGATTGCGCTCATCCATAAAGGACGGGCTGGATCCGCCCTGCATAGCTTTGAGAAAATTCTCCATCAAGCCCCCTACTGCGTTTTCCAGAGGAGAGCCTGCAAGAGCCTTCTTGGCAACATCTTTGTACATCTGGGTGTCCATCGCCATTTTGATGCCTGCCGCCTGGAGGTCGAGTGTCTGGAAGTTTTTTATGGCTGTATTCACCGTATAGGTGGCTTCCTGACCCGGCAGTAATATGAAGCTGAGCTGGATGTTTCCACCAGCCCAGGCCATTGTCGCCTTTTCTGAAGTCACATGAAAGCTATGGTCCCCATCCAGGGTAAGTGTGGCCTGCAGCGTAATTGCCTCTGTGTATGCTTCAAAACCCTTTTCGGGCTTGATATTCAGAATAATCTCAAGCTGGCCGTTTTCACCCAGAAGCGCCTGCGGGGTGATCTCTTCCCCATCCAGCCTGTATTTCAAAGTGATTTGCCAGGGCAGACGCAGGTCATCGGGAATTCCTTCATAAAAGAAACGGCCTGGCTGGACATTAAAGCGCACCGCATCATCCTCGTAGGAAAACTCTTGCGCCATTCCCAGCTGCTGAACTTCCCGATATTTGCCGTAATCTACCACTTGGCTCTGTTGATCTGATTCAAATCCGTTGACAACGAATAAATGTTCAACCTCACCTTCTGCTGTAAGTTTAGCATAAACGATTTCGCTTTTTATCACCTCTGCAGCGGCATTCAGCGAGAAGATGATGAGTATAAAAATCAGGAGAAACAGATGTTTTTTTTGTTTCATGGTGTATTTCCTCTTTTTCTGATGGTTGTTTTTTGAATCACCTTGTCAAACCAACTAAGCATTTGCGGCAGTACGAACAGCACCATGAAACCTGAAATAGCAGCGCCTCTTCCAATAATCAGGCCCATTTGGCTGATGATGCCATTTTCATGCAGCACGATGCCAAGTGCGTATCCGGCTATGGTTAAAATTGAAGCGGATGTCAGGATAGAACCTGCGGACGCTGTGAAAGCAAAGGCTGCTGCCTCGCGTTTTGGCAAGGTTCTGCGCCCTTCCAGGTAGCGCTGTGACAGCAGAATGCCATAGTCGATGGTAGCACCCAACTGCACAGATGATACGATCTGATAGCCGATATAATTCATGCTGTCGCCCGAGAAATACGGGATTCCCATGTTCAGCCAAATGGACCCCTCAATGACAAAAAGTAAAATCAAGGGAAGGGCCACACTCTTGAAATTAATCAGGAGGATGATGCCGATGGCCAGCATGCCGGCTAAGAGCACGCGGAGATTATCATGGGTAATGGTGTTTTTTAAATCAAAATTTACTGCGCTTTCACCAAGTAAATGCGTTTCATCCGGATAGAACTGCGATGCAGTGGTCCTCAGGGTGTTCACCAATTCGAAAGCTTCGGGGCTTTCATCAGCGGTATTGACCGTAAGAATCATTCTGGCGTACTGGCCTTCCCTGAACTGCTCCTGCGCCTCTTCGGGTAATATTTGAGAGGGTATCTCAATACCCACAGTCTGAGGATAGGACAGAACATTCACAACATTTGGAATGCTGTTGAGAGCCTGGCTCAGCTGTGCTTCGCGGCTTCTGTCACCTCTTGGAACCAGCAAAATCATCGACATGTTCTGGCCAAACTTATTTTCAATCGCCTTTTGATCCAGATTGGCTCTGGAATCCTCGCTGTGCATGCCGCCGCTTCCGTAAATAAACGTATTGCGCTGCTGAGCAATGAAGGCAAGAGGCAATAGCAGCAATAGTATGATGGCAATAGGTGCCCCGCGGCGAATGACAGCCTTTCCCGCACGTTTAAAAGAGGGCATAAAGCTGCGATGAGCTGTTTTGTCTATCCATTTGGAGAAGACGACTGTTACAGCGGGCAGTACAACCATCACGCTGATATAGCTGAGTATGACACCCTTGGCCAGCACAATGCCCATATCCGGCCCTATGCCGAAATCCATCAGCATGAGGGCTAAAAAGCCCGCGATCGTCGTCATCGCTGAGGAGAAGATGGCCGAAGCCGAATGTTCAATGGCTTTCCTCATGGCTTCCGGGGTAGGGAGACCTTCGTCTCTAAATTCGCTGAAGCGATGCAGAAGAAACACTGCGTAATCAATGGACACAGCCAGCTGCAGCACCGCGGATGAAGCCTGGGTTACAAATGAAACGCTGCTTCTGAAAACGTTGGTGCCTTCATTGACCAAAACAGCGACTCCGATAACAATTAGAAATAGCAGTGGCTCCGCCCAATGACGCGTCGCCAGGAATAAAATGACAAGACATAAAGGCACCACGTATAGGATGATGGACGCGACCTGTTTAAGTGTCTCGTTGACCATATCAGCCTGATCAGAAGCCTCTCCTTTGAGCAATGCGTTTGGATAGCTGTCTCTGATTTTCAGCACAGTGCTGCTCTGCGCTTCTTGTTCGACAGTGACCTGGTAGAGCGGCCCATCCTGATAAAAAGATGACACCATATCGCCATCGAGCACTTCAAAAGGCTGCGCGCGCAAATCCGCTGCATCATCCAGCCACAGTACATCACTGATTCCCTCAATTTCCATCAGTAATTTCTTCTCCTGAATGGCCTGCTGAGGAGACAGGCCGGGGAGATAAATCTGCAAATTGGGCAGCACCGTTTGAATTGCATTCATCGCTTTGCTTGAGGGCACCTCTTGGGGCAAATAGGATGCAAGATCATAGTTAACAGTCACCAGCTGCATTAAAAAAACGCTTAAAACACAGGCTAATACTGTTATGATTAAAATACTTTTGCGATGGCGTATAATCGCCTCGCTGAAATGTTTCATTGGGCCTCCTTATCCTCTTGGCCCACAGGCCAGGGTTTCAATACCTTACAGTATAGCAGATATCATTCTACCCTGCTGACCGTCTGCTAAAAAGATACATAAAATACACAGCTCTCAGACAAATACAGAGACCATAAAATCACTGAAAACGCCTTTTTATGAAGATATAATTTATTTTGTCATAATTTTCCCCTCGAATCATGAATCAGTGCTTTTTTCATCAAGAATCAGTCATTCATTTCTTGGATCTGTAGAAGTATTGCATATGAGACATCAATAACCAGTTTATTTTATTCAAATCCTTGCAAAGTCAAAAGATACTCTGTATAATTAATTTTCGGCACATCCTTGCGCCACGCAAGACTTGGCGCCATAGGTCCATGAGGAGGTGAAAGGTATGAATTACGAACTGGTTTACATTATCAACCCCAACCTGGAGGAAGATCCCCGTAAGGAGCTTATTGCACGCTTTAACGGTATGATTGAACAAAATGGCGGTACGGTTGACACAATTGACGAGTGGGGCAAGCGTCGCTTGGCCTATCCCATCAATGACCTGCCCGAAGGCTACTATATGCTGGTACGCTACACGGCAGAACCC
>JAAZEI010000193.1 GCA_012512355.1 Clostridiales bacterium
CGTATAACAAAAGCGCTGCACCAGAGGGCGAACGCAGAGTATACGGACGTCCGGCACCCCAGGGACAGAGTGGTGAGCGCAGCTTCGCAAAACCTGCCTATGGAAAACCTATTTATAACAAAAGTGTCACTCCGGAGGGCGAACGCAGAGTATACGGCCGCCCGGCGTCCCAGGGACAAAGTGGTGAGCGCAGTTTTGGCAAACCTGCCTATGGCAGACCTGCCTTTAATCAAGGCCCTGCTGCGCAAAGGAGCTTTGGACGTGATACCTATGGCAGCAATGCTGCTCCGACTCAAAACCAGGAGCGCTTTGGCAGGCCGTCCTTCAAAGGAACAGGATCTGAGGGAAAGCCTTTTGATAGATTGTCTCAACCCAGGCCCGCTTTCCAACGCCCCGGTGCTATACGTCCCAGCTTTAACCGTTCCTCTGCTACGAGGACAGATTTTCGAAGGCAGGGTACTAATCAGGGCAGCCCTCACAGCGATAGCAGCCTAAGCGCAGATGCGCGCAAATCTGCCATGCTGGTGTTAAATCGTGTACTTCTTGAAAGTGGTTTTGCATCGCTATCGCTGGATGAGCATTTTGACAAAGTCAATCTTTCACAGCGGGACAAGCGGCTTTGTACCCGCATTGTTTACCTGACGCTTGAAAACCTCAACCGGCTTGATTTTGCGCTTGATAACCTTCTTGAAGATCCGGAGCGTGTTGAAAAGCGTGTCCGCAATATTCTGCGGTTGTCTGCCGCTCAAATCCTCCTTCTTGATCGTGTTCCTGACAGCGCCGCTGTCAATGAAGCTGTCAAGCTGGTACGTGAGCTCGGGCTTGAAGATCTGACTGGTTTGGTTAATGGCGTTTTGCGTAATCTGATTCGTTCAAAAGAGGAAATCAAATGGCCAACCAAAGCAGATGGTCTTGAATATTACCATATCATGCACTCATTGCCGATGTGGTATATTCAAAAGGTTATTGATGAATATGGCGCGGAGGAAGGCGAGAAGATTCTTAGCTATCGCAAAGATGACCATCATATGACTATCAGGTTCAACCCATTGCGCATCAATGAAGATAAATTTGAAGAATTGCTGTCCAAAAAAACCTGGAAATCACAAAAAGGCATGATGCCAGGAGCCTTTTATGTTACAGGAGTTTCAGATATTGCTGCTGATATCGACTTTATGGATGGTCTTTTCTCCATTCAGGGAGAAGGCAGCATGATGGCCGCTGAGGCTGTACAGCCAAAATTAGGCGCGCAGGTTCTGGATACCTGCGCGGCACCCGGTGGCAAATCAGCTTACCTCGCTGAAATGATGCAGGGAACAGGCCGTGTTCAGGCATGGGATATCTATGAACATCGTGTAGAGCTGATCAAAGCCATGACCGAGCGCCTGCGCCACTATAATATCAGACCAGCAATGCGCGATGCCCTGGTTTACCGTGAACAGCTCGAAGGGCTGATGGATTGTGTGCTCATTGATGCACCTTGCACCGGGACAGGGGTTATGGATGAAAAGCCAGACCTGCGTCATCACCTGGACGAGAAAAGTCTTAAAGAACTCACAGAGATTCAATCAAGACTGCTTGACACCTGCAGCCGTTATGTCAGGACGGGTGGGACGCTTGTTTATTCAACCTGCTCTATCCTTCACCAGGAGAACGCACAGCAAGTTGAAGCCTTCCTTGCATCGCATTCTGAGTTTTCTATGGATACCCTGCCAGATGCTATCCCCCAATCACTGCGGGAGCATACAGGCGAATATGGTTTGCAGCTTTTACCTTACCGTGATCAGGTAGAGGGTTTTTATATTGCCCGCATGAAACGCAAATGAGTAAACCCGCTCTCCTGCAAATGTTTCCCCAGGAGCTGAGCCAATATCTCAAAGATATTGGCCAGCCGGCGTATCGCGCTGCTCAGTTATTTCATTGGCTGCATAAGGGCGTAGGCTTTAATAATATGAGCAACCTGCCTTTGGCATTGCGTGAAGAGTTAAATGAATTGGCAGTCGATTTGCCTGCCCGAATTATCGAGCGATTTGAATCTGACAAGGACGGTACGGTTAAGCTATTGTTTGCCATGCTGGATGGTCATTGTGTCGAAGGTGTGCTGATGCACTATCGCTACGGGGTTACCCTCTGTCTGTCTACGCAGGTGGGCTGCCGTATGGGATGTTCCTTTTGCGCCAGCACCCTCGAAGGCCTTGCCCGCAACCTAAGTGCAGCAGAAATGATGCATATGGTCCTCCTGGCCAATGGAGAACTTGGAGAGGAAAAAGTTCATAATATTGTACTGATGGGATCAGGGGAACCATTGGATAATTATGATGAAGTAGTCCGCTTTTTGCGACTTGTCAGCCATGAAGAAGGACTGAACATTGGCCTGCGGCATATATCGCTGAGCACCTGCGGTCTGGCCAATCAAATTGATCGTTTGGCAGAAGAAGGTTTGCCTGTAACGCTTTCTGTCTCACTTCATGCTCCCAATGATGAAATCAGGCAGCAAACCATGCCTGTCGCGCGCAGTGTCGCATTCAAAGACCTTCTTGCTTCTTGCCGAAACTATATTAGCAAGACCGGCCGAAGAGTTGTTTTTGAATATGCTTTGGTTGATGGCCTTAATAACCTGCCCGAACATGCCAGGGAACTGGCCGGCCGTCTGCGCGGGATGCAGTGCCATGTGAACCTCATTCCCCTTAATCCTGTCAAGGAGCGCAGCCTGCAATCTGTCACCAAAAAGCAGGCGGAAGGTTTTTTAAGAGAGCTCGAGAAGCTAAACATATCCGTCAGTTTGCGCCGTGAGATGGGTGAGGACATTGCAGGGGCCTGCGGTCAGCTTCGACGTCGTTATCTCAAACAGGGGGCAGCACTATCACTTGAAAAAAATGAAATCCCTCAGAAGGAGTAGCAGCCCATGAAGGCAGTATGGCGAACTCATATTGGCAAAGTGCGGGGGAGCAATCAGGATGCTCTTCTGGTTCATCACTGTGCATATCCTCTCTATGCAGTGGCCGATGGCATGGGCGGACACCGGGGAGGGGATATCGCCAGCATCATGGCAATTGACGGCCTAAAGCTGTATTTGACAGATAAAATTCCTTCCGTTGAGGAGATTAAAGTCTGTTTTGGGCTGATTACCAAAGCCATTTATGAAAGACAAAAAAATAATGAAGAACTCAGCGGCATGGGGACTACGCTCACTTTGCTATGGGAAGCACATGATTGTATATATCTGGGCCATGTAGGGGACAGCCGCGCTTATCAGCTGCGGGAAGGTACTTTTATCCAGCAAAGTGAGGACCATTCCCTGGTAGGAGATCTTCTGCGCCAAGGCCTGCTCGATGAGCAGGCTGCACGCAATTATCCTTACCGCAATGTCATCACACGCGCCATAGGAACAGAAGATCATATACAATGTGACACAGCTGTTTTTAACAAACAAATCGGTGACCGTTGGCTGTTATGTTCAGATGGCTTGAGCGAGCACCTTGACTGCAGTCAAATATCCGATTGTATGAAAATTGATGATCTGGACGAAGCGGCTGACCGCCTGGTTGTGCTGGCTCTTGAGGCTGGGGGACGAGACAACATCACCGTGATCCTGTCCGAGGTCGACAGATGAGCATAAATCAAGTGATTGCACAGCGGTACCAAATCATTGCACCCATCGGTGAAGGCGGTATGGCCTTGGTTTATCTCGCCCGTGATCTGCGAACAGACCACGATGTGGCCATCAAATTTTTGCGGCCCGAGTTTAAAGAAAACCCAGATTTTCTAAGCCGTTTTCAACGCGAAGCAAATGCTGCCAGCAAGATGAGCCATCACAATATTGTCAACCTCCTGGATGTAGGGGAGGATACCAACAATCCCTTTATCGTCATCGAATATGTAAACGGCAAGACACTCAAAGATATCATCAGAGATTCCAAAACCCTGCCGCAGGATGTCTCTGTGCAGATTGCCATCCGCATTCTCTCGGCCCTCCAGCATGCGCACCAGGCAGGTATCATCCATAGAGATATTAAGCCGCAGAATATTTTGGTAAATCAAAAGGGTTATATCAAAGTGTCTGATTTTGGCATCGCGCGCATGGTCGGCTCCAAAACTGCGACGATGGCAGAAACAGATAAATCAGTGATGGGCACCGTGCATTATTTTTCACCCGAGCAGGCTCAAGGTGAAACGGCGACAGTGTCAAGCGATCTGTACAGTGTGGGGATTGTGCTCTATGAGATGCTCACAGGGACTGTCCCCTTTGATGGGGATACGCCTGTTGCCATAGCCCTTCAGCATATTCAGGCAAAGCCAAAACCTCTGCGGGAACTTAACCCCGACATATCACCCTCAGTTGAGAATGTGGTCATGAAAGCACTGGAAAAAAACCCCCATCATCGTTATCATACAGCGCTTGAAATGGCCCAGGCACTTAAAATTGCCCTGCAGTCTCCCGAGAAGGAAAGCACCCTGGATACGCCCATCATCACATTGCAGGAGGAAGTCAAGCCGGCCAGGGGCGCACAGAGGAAGCATATTCGCAATAGAGAGCGGGCAGCTTTGCTGGCTCTGTCCGCTGTTATCCTGGGAATGCTGGTTTGGGGATCAGTCTTAATTATAGAGAATATTATTTCCAGTACCAAAGCGCCGTATATATTGGATTTACAGGAGGATGCAGCCATACGTGAAGCGAAAAAAGCGGGCCTCAATTACTGCATTGTCAGGCAGCCCAGCAGCGAAGACGTGGGCACAGTGATTTTACAATCGCATGATTATGATTATCCTATGAAACGGGGAGATACTCTTCTCATTACTGTTTCTTCAGGGGATGTGCAGCAGGAAGTACCCAGCTTGGTCAATTTAAATATTAAAAAAGCACAGGAGCAGGCAGAACGCATCGGCCTGAAGGTATTTGAGTATCAAAGAATCAGTAATCCAAAAGAATCAGGGACTGTTCTTAGCCAAATGCCCCAAGCAGGTAAAATGCTTGATTTTGGCGGCATCATTCAGGTGGTGATTTCCGGCGGCGAAATTTCAGTCCCCGATTATTCCGGGCAAGTATTTGAAACTATTAAAAGCGGTATCATTAAAGTTGGATTGGTACCAACGGTCAGCGACGAAGTTTTGGTGGAAGATGCAGCGCAAAACGGCAGGGTTGCCACCCAGTTTCCCAAAGCAGGAGAAAAAGTTATGCAAGGTACAAAACTTGATGTGGTGATTTATGTCACCAAGCCATCTGCCGAGAATACGCCATGATGCGAGGGGAAATTAAGGAAGGCCGCGGAGGGTTTTATACAGTCAGAGATCAGTCAGGGCAGGAACATATTCTGCGCGCCAAAAAAAAATTTCGCCGGGAGGGCATCAGCCCTCTGCCTGGGGATCAAGTGTTGTTTGTACCAAGGGGTGGGGAAGAACATGGCTGGCTCGAAGAAATAATACAGCGGGAAAGCCTTTGCCTGCGTCCGCCTGTTGCCAATGTGAGCTTATTTGTCATTGTGATTGCTATTGAACCTACACCGGACTTTTTATTGGTAGATAAATTACTGATTTATACCCGGTTGCAGGGGATCAAAGCCCTCATTGCCGTCAATAAAAGCGATATGAGCCTCGAGTTATTTGAAGAAGTAAACCGAACTTATCGCGGTGCGGATGTCCCTGTGCTTTGTGTGAGCGCTTATAGCGGTCATGGGCTGGAGGAACTTAAAGAAGCTATGCAGGGAGAACTCGTCAGTTTTGCCGGTCAGTCTGGTGCGGGGAAGAGTGCTCTGTTAAGCCGGCTGATGGATGTCGATTTAATCAGCGGAGCTGTGAGTGAAAAAATTAAGCGAGGGAAGCAGACAACCAGGCACACGACACTTTTATATCATGAAGGGATGAAAGTCATGGACACTCCGGGGTTTTCCTTGCTGGAGCTGCCCGGCGAGCTTGAACCGGAAGACTTGCCCAATTACTATCCGGAGTTTCGCCCCTATTCTGCAGCCTGTCGGTTCAGGCCCTGCCTGCATTTACATGAGCCGGGATGTGCTGTGAGACAGGCTGCCCAAGAAGGCAGCATTGACAGGCAGCGCATGCAGCGCTACGAAGATTTGATGGCACAGGTTAAAACATCATGGAGGGAAAGATATGATTGAAATTGCGGCATCGATACTTGCTTCAGATTTTTTATACATGAAAGATGATGTGCAGCGCATTCTTGATGCAGGCGCTGATTTATTGCATGTAGATATCATGGATGCGCACTTTGTGCCCAACCTAAGCTTTGGTCCTGAAATATCAAGAGCGCTTCGACGCGGATTTCCTCAGGAACAGCAGGATGTGCACCTGATGATGACACATCCGGAAGATTATATTGAAGCTTTTTCAAAAGCAGGAGCCAATGAAATCACCATCCATCTAGAGATTGGTGAAAAAGCAATTAAAACCATTCATACAATCAAAGACATGGGATTAAAAGCAGGTCTGACACTTAAACCTGATACCAGTGCGGATAGCTTGTTTCCTTATCTGGACTTGCTTGATCTGGTTCTTATCATGACAGTAGAGCCTGGCTTTGGCGGTCAGGAGCTCATTCCCGATGCACTCAATAAGGCAAGCATCTTGCGCAGCCATGGTTTTAAAGGATGTATATCAGCCGATGGGGGCATTGGCCCAGAAAATGCAGGCCTTGCCATTGCTCATGGTGTCAATCGTCTGGTTATGGGGACCGCGCTGTTCAAAGCACAGGATCCTGCCAAAGTCATCAAAGAAATCAAGGCGATGGAGCAAGCATGAAAAATACAGTCCCAAAATTTAAAAAGGGAAAGAGCGGTTTTCGAGCAAAACAGGCACTTGGTCAGCACTTTATCAGTGATGCGCAATTACTGGCTTCACTCGTGCGTGACAGCAACATTTTGTCTGAAGATAAAGTTTTTGAGATTGGCGCCGGACTTGGAAGTCTGACTGAAGCTTTAGCCCAACAGGCTAAGTCTGTCCTGGCGATGGAAGTCGACGCGCAGCTCATGCCCATTCTCAGGGTGACGCTTCATGGAATGGAGAATGTGCAGGTGATAGAGGGGGACATTATGACAGCGAATTTATATGATTTGCTTTCTCCCCTGGGTGCCTTCAAAATAATGGGGAACCTTCCTTATTATATTACAACGCCCATTCTGAACCTTCTGCTAAATTTGAACCTGCCCATCCAATCCATCAGCGTCATGGTCCAGAAAGAAGCGGCCGAACGCCTGGTTGCGCTGCCCTCAACATCTTCCTATGGTCCCTTGGCAGTGCTGGCGCAATATAGAGCGAAGCCTCAAATGATGCAAATTATCCATGCTGACAAGTTTACGCCGCCGCCTAAATGCGACAGCGCTTTGGTGGTGATGCCTTATCGGGATAAGCCGCCTGTTGATGTAGAGGAGAAAACATTCTTTAAACTGGTCAATGCATCTTTTGCCATGCGCAGAAAGACTTTGCTTAATAACCTGATGCCATCCTTTGGCTTAACGAGAGAAAAAGCACAAGAATGCATTTTGCAGGCTGACCTATCGCCAAATGTCAGGGGAGAGGCCTTAAGCCTCCAGGAGTTTGCACGACTGTCAAATCTGCTATAGAAAAGTAAGGATAAGTCATCAAAATAGGTGCCTCCATTTTTTGGCAGGAGCTTTCATTACCTTTGTTAAGTTTATTAGAGCAAATTAACGAATCGCAGCGCACGTGCTGATTTGTCTTTTTACCTCTGACTGTGTCGCAGTTCTCTTGACGCAGTGATACTGCGTCTGCGTTCCCGCTTCTTGTCCCAGACAAAAATATTGTGCAGCCTTGTGCGCCACAATGTCGCAATTTGCTCTAATACTACTCTCAATC
>JAAZEI010000194.1 GCA_012512355.1 Clostridiales bacterium
ATCTGATTAGTTTCTGATAGATTATTGAGCGCTCCTGCTTCTCTAAGCAATTCTACAGTGCTGGATGTGATTTTTGTACGCTTTTTTAAATCATCTATCGATAGGAATCTCTCATTGCGTGTCAGAATGACATTTTGAGCCACTTCCTGACCTAACCCGCCAACAGACCCCAAAGGAACGCGAAGACTTGTCCCCTCGATAAGAAATTCTCCCGCATCACTCTTATATAAATCAGGCGCCAAAAACGAGAATCCCCGGCAAAGCATTTCTCTTACCATCTCCAGAGCGACAATTTCATCTTTCTGGGTTGCAGTGATGGCCTTGGTATCAAGCGCATTTAATTCATCCAGCATATGTACGATATGAGATTTTGGACGCGTCATGGTTCTTGCGTCAAAGCCTCTTGACCGGATTGTAAAATAGGCCGCATAGTATTGCAGAGGCCAATAAATCTTATACCACGCAACACGCAGCGCCATTGTGACATAGGCGACAGCGTGCCCTTTTGGAAACATATAGGCTATTTTATTGCAGCTGTCGATATACCATTGTTCTATGCCGTTTTCACGCATAGCAGCTTCCATCTGAGGAGTCAGTCCTTTGCCTTTTCTGACACTTTCCATGGCGTCAAAAGCTATCTTATCTGTTACACCACGTGCAATCAGAGTGTTCATGATGTCATCACGTGTGCAAATGCTGCTTTTTAGCGTAGCCGTTTTTGAAGCAATTAAATCTTTTGTATTGCCAATCCATACGTCAGTACCGTGTGATAGCCCGGAAATACGAATCAATTCTTCCATGGTGCTGGGCTTTGTATCCATCAGCATTTGACGGACAAAAGCTGTGCCAAATTCAGGGATTCCCAGTGTGCCTGTTTCACTGCCTATCTCACTAGCGCTGACACCAAGTGCCTCAGGCGAAGTAAAAAGCGACATCACTTTTTTATCATCAAGAGGAACTTCATTATATGCAACTGAGCTTAATCGCTCCATCATATGAATCATGGTAGGATCATCATGTCCCAAGATATCCAATTTAACCAAAATATCATGCATGGAGGCGAAATCATAATGTGTTGTAACAACACCTTTTCTTGAATCATCAGATGGATGCTGAACTGCAGTGAATTGTGTGATGTCATAATCTTTTGGCAACACAACAATACCTCCGGGATGCTGTCCTGTGGTGCGTTTTACACCCATACAGCCCAGAGCAAGCCTGGATTTTTCTGCGTCAGAAAATTGTTTTCCCCGCTCTTCTATATATTTGAGAACAAGGCCATAAGCAGTCTTCTCCTGCAGAGTACCGATAGTCCCTGCTCTGAACACATAGCCTTTGCCAAACAATTCTTCAACATAAGCATGAGCTTTTGCCTGATATTCTCCCGAAAAATTCAAATCGATATCCGGTACTTTGTCGCCCTTAAAACCAAGAAATACTTCAAAGGGAATGTCATACCCATCTTTTATCAGCGCTGTGCCACATACATCGCATACCTTATCAGGCAAGTCTATACCCACTGTCACTTCTTGTGGAATATCAAAAAACGCCTTACGGCAAGCTGCGCATCGATAGTGAGGAGGCAACGGATTAACCTCAGTGATATTGCACATTGTCGCTACCAAAGATGAACCAACTGAGCCGCGGCTGCCTACCAGATATCCATCGCTCATTGATTTTGTCACCAATTTGTTGGCTATGCTATACAAGGTTGCATACCCATATCCGGTGATAGAACTAAGTTCCTTTTTTAAACGCTTTTGGATCAGATCCGGAAGAATATCACCATATAGCTTATGCGCATTGTCCATGCTCATGCGCCGAATTTCCTCGTCTGCAGATTCCCAGACGGGAGAAAAAGTTGTCAAATTATTGGGGTGTTTGGGATAAAGCGAAATTGTTTCAATTTGTGCTAAAATTTTCTTTGGATTGTCGATGACAATCTCTTTTGCTTTTTGAGCACTTAAATAAGAGAATGCTTCAAGCATTTCCTGCGTCGTTCTAAAGTGCTGCTTGGGCAATTCATCTGCGTATTCATTGCGCTGGCTGTGATGAAGTATCGCTCTAAAAACACTGTCCTCGGGTTCAAGATAATGGCTGTCACCTGTAGCCACAACAGGAATACCCAGCTTATCTCCCAATTGGATGATTTTCTTGTTGATATCTATGAGGGCTTCACGACTGCTGACAACACCTCTTCGTATCATAATGAGGTGATTGTCAACAGGCTGAACTTCCAGGTAATCATAAAATCCTGCGATTTTTTCAATATGACTTTTGGATAATCCCTCGGCTATAGCCTGGAAAAGTTCCCCATTGGCACAAGCCGATCCAATCAGGATTCCCTCTCGAAACTCCTCAATTTTGTCGCGCGGGATTTTTGGTGTGTAATGAAAATAATCAAGATGAGACATTGTAACAAGACGGTTGATATTCTGAAGACCGTTTTGGGATTTTGCCAGGAGTATCACATGCCGGTCCTGACTTTTTGTATAACCCTGGATTAGTTTATCGATATCCAGAAGACTTCTGGCCCCTTTTTGTTTGGCCTCATCAAGCATGATCGCAAGAATCTGCGCTGTCGCAGTTGCATCAAAGACAGCCCTGTGCGCATTTTTTAAAGAGACACCCAAAAATTTGCAGACGCTTTTTAACCGAAAAGACTTCAATTCCGGATACAGTTTTTGGGCAAAATACAATGTATCAATGGTATTGAAACTTTTGCTTTCACCAATCCTTAAGAGCTCATTCTCCAGAAAAGCTCGGTCAAAGTTCGCGTTATGAGCTGCCAGAGGCGCATCTCCAATGAATTGCAGCAGTTTAGGGAGGGTTTCTGCCGCATCGGGAGCCTCTATCAGCATGTGATCAGAAATACCTGTAATCTCAGTAATTTTACTTGGTAAGGGGATGCCCGGATTAACCATTTGGGAATAACTGTCTACAACCTTCCCTTCTTTAAGTTTCACTGCCCCAATCTCTATAATACGGTCTGTTTTGGGGTTAAGACCGGTGGTCTCAAAATCCAGTACTACAATCATGTCATCAATTGGCTGATCCAATTCGCGCCGAACAATCGGGATGCTGTCCATCATATACGCTTCAAGTCCCGGAATTAGTTTAATATTATGCTTTTTGGCTGCTGCAAAAGCTTCCGGATAGGCCTGCACCACACCATGGTCTGTAATGGCTATTGCCTCGTGCCCCCATTTTTCAGCTCTTTGTATCAGGTCACTGGCAGATACAGTAGCATCCATCATGCTCATTTGAGTATGCGCATGCAATTCTATTCGTTTTTCCTCTGCTTCATCCATACGCTGCACCAGCTCATGAGATGCAATATCCTGTACCATCAGCACAAGGCTGTTGCTAAAATTATCATGCTGACAGGTTCCTCTGACTTTAATACCGCTATTTACTTTCACGCGGCTTACAATATCTTCGAGTTTTTTCACCTCGTCCGAAGTAGGAGCCTGCGAATCACCTTCATTTTTATAACGATTATTTCGATACCGCAAAAAAATTTTGCAGTTTATCGAATCAATAAAATCTGTCAGGGTGAAGGTTAACAGCACCATTTCTTTCCCTGGTATATCCCGTCGCTCTACCTGGATG
>JAAZEI010000195.1 GCA_012512355.1 Clostridiales bacterium
ATACCACCGCCTGGTCAACCACCCCCACCGATTTCCTCGAAGGCCGCGCGGCGATGATTTACCACACAACGGGCAACCTCACCAACATCAAAAACAACGCATCCTTTGAGTTTGGCACGGCCAAACTACCCGCTGATGAAAGCTTTGGCTCGCCCACAGGCGGCGGCAACTTCTATCTGTTCAAAGGCGTTCCCCAGGAGCAGACAGCGGCAGCCTTCAAGTTTGTCCAGTGGATGACCGGCGACGCCGACCGTGTGGCGCAGTGGTCCATCGATACCGGCTATGTGGCCACCAGGCCTGAAGCCTACGAGACCCAGCTGCTCAAAGACTACACCGCCGAATTCCCCCAGGCACTGATTGCCCGTGACCAGCTCGAATATGGCTATGCAGAATTCTCTGTCTACGATCAGGGCCGTGTGCAGGATATCCTGGACACAGCCATTGAAGCTGTCATGACAGGCATTATGACGCCTGAGGATGCGATGGCTGAAGCACAGGACTCAGCCGACGCGATACTTGATCAGTACCGTTAATTAAATATAAACACCCAGGCGGTTCCCCCCGCCCCCACGGGCGGGGGGAACCTTTCGATTAAGGAGACAACATGACCGACAAGCCATCCTTGTATCCCGGCAAAAACACCTGGTGGGGCAACCTCAACCGCGATGTGCGAAAAAAAATCAAAACAAGTTTCGTGGCTTATGGCTTAATTCTTCCTGCCTTTATATTTTTGTGCATATTTACGCTTTATCCCATCGTCTACAGTTTTGTGATGAGCCTGTACCGCGATAACTTAGCCACCGTCTCACCGCAGTTTATCGGCATCAAAAACTTCCAGATGCTGCTCAAAGACAAGGTGTTTATCAAGTCTTTCAACAATAACCTGCTGATTGCTGTGGTGACCATCCCCATCAGCATCGCCTTGGCAGTGGCCATGGCGCTGTTTGCCAACAAGGTGCGGCGGGGCAAGTGGTTTACGCGTGTTGCCTTTTTTTATCCGACCTTGCTGCCCATGGTCGCCGTTGCCAACATCTGGCTGTTTATCTATACGCCCGGTTACGGCTTGCTGGGGCAGATCAACAGCTCCTGGCGGCTGCTGGGCAACCCTGCCACCGCCATCTGGGCCATCATCGTGATGCTCATCTGGAAACAGGCGGGCTATGTCATGATTTTCTACATCTCCGGCCTGCAGGGCATCAACCCGGAGCTGTATGAAGCAGCCCTGATTGACGGCGCAAACCCTGTGCAGGCCTTCAGGCGCATCACCTGGCCGCTGCTCAAACCCATTACCATTTATGTCACCATCATCACGCTGACAAATGCCTATAAGCTCGTTGACCATCTCTATATCATGACCAAGGGCGGCCCCAACAACTCGACGAACATGCTGCTGTACTATACCTTCCAGAACGCTTTTGAATTCTGGGATGTCGGCAAGGCCTCCGCCATTACAACGGTCCTGGTCGTGCTGCTGCTGCTGATTACCACCGTGCAGTTTTTCATCCAGGACAAACGCGCATTCTATTCATAAGAAGGGAGACATCATGACGTCACTGAAGTTAAACAAAGCCCGCGCTGCCTCCTGGAAGATTACGCCAGGCAAAGCCCTGGTCTATGGGTTCATGTACCTGTTTGCCCTGGTTTGCATGATTCCCCTGCTGTGGATGGTGCGCACCGCATTTATCAATCCCAAAAAGGCGCTGGATTTATTTTCCGTGAGTTGGCCCACGATGCAGAACTTCACCCGCATCTGGAACGCCGCGCCCTTTGGCACCTACTATGCCAACACCTTCTACATCGTCTTTGGGGTGCTGGCGGTACAGTTTGTGCTCATCACCATGACAGGTTATGCCTTCGCCCGCTTGGATTTTTATGGCAAAAACGTGCTGTTTGTGCTGTTTTTGACACAGCTGATGATCACCCCGGACGTTCTTATTTTGCCCAACTACCGCCTACTGGCGGGCTTTAACCTCACCAATACCCTCATCGGTGTCATGCTGCCCTTCTTTGCCTCGGCCATGGGCACCTTTTTGATGCGCCAGACCATCAAAACCATCCCCATCGAGCTTGAAGAAGCCGCAAAAGTGGATGGCTGTCCCCTGCCGCGGCTGATCACTCAAATCTATGTGCCGCTGCTGACCCCCGTATACATCGCCTTTGGCATGATATCAGCATCCTATCAGTGGAACAACTTCCTGTGGCCGCTCATCATGATCAACTCTGTCTCCAAGCGCCCATTGACCGTGGGCCTGGCCATCTTTGCGATGTCCTATGAGACGGGCGCCCAGTGGAGCGATGTCTGCGCTGCCACCCTGCTGGTGGTCTCTCCCCTGCTGATCCTCTTTTTCGTCTTCCAGCGCCAGTTCATTGAAAGCTTTGCCCATTCAGGCATCAAATAATAGTACAGCTTGGCAAGCGGAGGCTTTCTCCCCCTTGCCAAGCTTGCCCCTTTTGGATATAATAGCGGCAACGCATTTGAGGGAAACTGTGGCTGTACTCACTTTTAGAGAGC
>JAAZEI010000196.1 GCA_012512355.1 Clostridiales bacterium
AGCAGTAATGATTGAGAGTAGTATAACTATTGGGATGGATGAATTATAAAAAATACCCATCACAAAGGTTAAACAAAATAAATCGATGATAAGCGTTTCAGACATTTATGCGGTTTTTTATTATTTAGAGAATGAAATTTTACTGCTACAAGTTGAAAATCTGTATCATGACCCGATAAAGAGAATCCCCGGAAGTCTCAAAACACAGAGAGCTTCCGGGGGCTTTGCTGCTTCAACAGCGGTTAATCAAAAAGGATGAAGGATTTCCTCTGCTTTTATTTGATCAGCAGGAAAGCCAGCAAGGCGACCAAAACCAAGCAAAAGAGAATTAAATCAAAGGAGAGTGTGTGCAAGAGACGGCGCACGTTGTCCTGTGCGCTGGTCCAGATGGCAGCGTACATAAACACATAATACTGGGGCTCTTTAGGACGCATACCAAACAATCTCCGCAGGCCCGATGTGAGAATATCAGCGCTATGTCCTAAGAAATAAGTCAGCCGATTTCCGGACGGAACCTGCCAGTCACTTTCATATTTCCTCTTGAGCACTGTGCGCAAAAGTATGAACGAAAAGCCATCCACTATCCCTTCAAGAAGCCGGGACAGAAATGTAAATACATTGAAGAGAGAGGGAATTAAGACCTTATCCATTATCCCTTCAAGAAGCCGGGACAGAAATGTAAATACATTGAAGAGAGAGGGAATTAAGACCTTATCCATCAATTTATCAAAGGGAGTAAAGACAAGAAAACCAAGCTTGATCAAAGCTTTGACAAGCGGTCTGTATATTTTGTCTTCAAGATCCAGCCAGACAGGCCAGCGGTTGAGGTAAAGTGAGACGCCATGCGCATCTTTTCCCATCAGCCACAAGCGCACCATTGTAAAATAAAGGATGACGCCCAGCAAGATGGATTTGCCTGCGCCAACGAGATTGACCAAGGCCAGATAATACACTTCGTGCGCTGGTTTATGGGCAAGCAGGAAAGGCAGCGAACGGTTTGCCAGACCCGTCAGGAAGCCCTGAGGCCGAAGCCCTAACAAAAAGAGAACAAGAGCCGAACCGCCCAGCGCAGCCAGGGACAGCGGGCTCATCGAGGAAGCCATTTTGTCAAATTCATCTTGACGGCTTGGGTGCTTTTCAATGAAGAGGACGACAAACAGCTTGATCATATAACAAAGAGTCAGCCCGCCGGTGATGACAAACAGCCACTCCGCTCCCTGATACCACAAAGCGCTATGACCTGATAGCTTAAGATGCGCGATATACTCAATGATGCTCTCGTGCAGCAGCGTCTTTGACGCATAGCCGCTGAAAAAAGGTACGCCGCTGATGGAGGCAGCGCCTGTCAGAAAGATCAGCATCAAGCCCGGCCGTTTGCGGCCATATCCCCTGATATCATTGAGATTCAGCGCGTGCACATTGAGGTAAAACACGCCGGCTGCCATGAATAAAACAAGTTTGATGAGGCTGTGGTTGAGCATATGCAGAACGGTTCCCTGCGCCGCCAGCGCATTGTGCTCACCCAACAGGCTCTGCATCCCGATACCAAAGAGAATAAACCCGATCTGGCTCATGGAAGAGCAGGCCAGTGTACGTTTCAAATCCACAGAAAACAATGCAAGCAAAGCGCCCAGCATCATGTTGATGAGCCCCACACCCAATAGCAGATTGCCCCAAAGCAAATCATCAAAGAACAGGCGGGTCGAGATCACCAGGATGCCAAAAATGCCAACCTTGGTTAAAATACCGCTGAGCAGCGCGCTTGCCGGAGCGGGGGCTACCGGGTGTGATTTTGGCAGCCAGACATGAAGGGGAAACATGCCGGCTTTTGCGCCAAAGCCGGCCAAAATCAGGGTACCGGGCAGGTAAAGGCTGGTGCGGTCCACTTTGCGCATAGCCTCCGCCAGCTCACTGAAGTGAAGCGTGCCTATTTTCACATGCAGCATCATCAGACCCATCAGCATGCTCATGCCACCCAGGATGGCGATGGAAAGGTAGGTTTGTCCCGCCCGCATCGCCTCGGGCGTCTCTTCATGGATGACCCAGCAATAGCTGGTGAAGGAGAGAATTTCAAAAAACAAGAAGGCTGTCACTAAATCATCTGAGAGAAAGACACCCAATGTAGCGCCTAAAGTGAGCAAGGTAAACAGGCAGTAGCGCCCCTGGGCATGTCCATGCTTCATATATTGTATAGAGAACAGCGAGGTCATCAGCCACATGAAAATAGCGACCAGGGCATATAAAGTTCTAAAACCGTCCCCTGTCAGGTTAAAGGTAAGCCCAATGATACCTTGCAGCGAAAATTTAGCTTGCTGCGATGTGAGAAATAAACTACCTGCCAGTATGAGTTCCGCCAGGGTGACGGCAATCATCAAAATGATACCCCAGCTCCATTTCTTTTTGGATATTGTATAAGCCGGCACTGCCGCGAGAAGAGGCAGAGCGACCAGGACAGGCAAAATCAGATTCATACCAGCCGCACCTCCTTATATTGCGCCATAAGCAGTTCGCGTCAGAAAATCAAGCAAAGGACCGCTGTAAAAACTCAAGACGACCATGAGAATACTCAGCCCCACCAGTGTCACTTTAAAACTGGCTTCCACCGGCATGATTTCCCTGACTTGTACAGGTCTTGTATACATGGTGACTGCCGGAACCAGCAGATAAATACCTGTGAGCAGCGAACTGATCAGCAGCGCCGCTACACCGGCAATAGGTAAAAATCCACCAAGGGAGAAGGCCGCTTGGGCCAAAGACCATTTGCTGATAAAGCCAACCAGCGGCGGAATGCCGGTCATTGCCAGCGCGCCCAGGGTGAAAACGCCGCTCAAAAGACCCAAAGGCCCGCCCAGACCGCGCAGTTCATTCACATAATAAGCATGAGCGCGCTTGTTGAACACACCGCAGGTGAGAAACAGGGTGATTTTCATCAGGGCATGAAAAACCAGATGCATCAGCCCTGCTGCCAGCCCCTGCGGGGTCAGGAGCATCGCCCCAAACAGGATATAAGAAAGATTGGATACTGTTGAATAAGCCAGCCTGCGCTTGAGGTGCTTTTCTTTCAAGGCCATGGAACAGCCATATACAATGGTAAATGAAGTCAGTACCAGGGGAATATATTGCGCGTAACTTCCCTTGATCAGGCTGATGCCAAAGCTAAAATAGGTGACCCGGATGATGGCAAAAACGCCGGATTTGACTACCGCCACAGCATGCAGCAAAGCAGTCACAGGGGTCGGGGCGACAGCGGCGGTCGGCAGCCAGCCATGTACAGGAAATACAGCGGCTTTGACGCTGAACCCGAGAAAACACAGCAAATATCCCAGGCGCAGCTGGCTAGTATGCACCAGGCTGATCCCCTTGAACAGCCCTCCGGGAACAAATGCGGTTGTCCCGCCAAAATACACCAAATATACCAGACCAATGAAGGCAAAGGCAGACCCGCCCAGTGAATAGTACAGATACTTTAGTCCGGCAGAAATTGATTTCGTGCTTCCCCCATGCATCACCAAGGGCACTGTGGACAGGGTCATGATTTCATAAAAGACATACAGTGTGAGCAGATTGGCACTCATCGCAATGCCCAGGGTCACACCATAACTCATCAGAAAGAATGAAAAAAAGGTTGTTTGCTTTTCCATGTCCTTCATATAGCTGATGGCATACAGCAAAGAAATCGGCCACAGCAAAGCGATGATGGCAGAAAACACACGGCCCAGATCATCCAGCTTCAAGGTAAGATTCAAAATGTCGTTGAGGCTGACAATTTTCAGTATTGTCGTGTCTGAAAACAGCGCGATTGCTACAAGTACACTCGTTGCAAGTGCAGACGCCATCAGATAGAAGTTGCGCGCACCTGTTTTCCATTTAAATAAGGGCAGCAATGCACCCAGCAGGATAGGAAGTACAACGGCTAAAAATAATATCATAGCATCCCTCAAAACAGTGAGCCGGCAAGTTTATTAAACAAATCAATCATGAAGCCCGGAAAAATGCCGAGAATGAGAGTCGCCAAAGTCAGCATCGAGATGGGGACAAGCATCATGAGGGAGGGGTCATTCTTCTTTTGTAAAGCAGGCGCAGCATCCCCTGGCGATATTCCGCCAAAGAAAGCGGATACGCTGATGGGCAGCAGATAACCGGCTGTCAAAATAGCAGAAATCAGCAGCACAACGGGCACCAGCCAGCTGAAAACGGCCGCCCCCGATACCAGTGCGCCTTCTGCGATATACCACTTGGCGATAAAACCGCCAAGGGGCGGGATGCCTACCAGAGAAATGCCGCAGATTGTGAACAGCCACATCGTCCAGGGCATACTTTTGCCCAGGTGACGCATGTCATCCACCTGCGTGAATCCTGTCTTATAGATGATGGCGCCAGCGCACAGGAAGAGTGCGTCTTTTGTCAGCGCGTGAAATACCATCTGCAGCAAGGCGCCGCCCAGGGCCATTGTATCGAGCAGAAAAATACCGCAAAGAACATAACTGACCTGAGAAACGCTGGAGTAAGCCAGGCGCTTTTTAAGCGTTTTTTCTTTCAATGCGAGCATAGAACCCATAAACACAGTCGTCGCAGCACACCCGAGCAGCGTCCACTGCACCCAGGTGCCTCGCAGATAATCAGGGCCTACGACATAGAAGATAATACGGAATATGCACAGCACGCCTGCTTTTGTAATCACGCCAGATAGCACTGCGCTGGCGGGAGAGGGAGCTACCGGATGGGCTGTAGGCAGCCATCCATGCATGGGAAACATGCCAGCCTTCGTCCCAAATCCAATCAGCGTGATGACAAGAATAACTTGAAAAGCGGTGTGTGACAGGGTCAGCTGCCCTGTCAGCAAGGAGCCGCCCTCGACAAAATAAGGAGAGGCGATGTTTGGCGTGAGCATAAAGATGCCAAGAAGCCCCATGGTGGCGCCGGCGACAGAATAAATCAGGTATTTGATGCCCGCGGCAACAGCCTCCTTGGTTCTGCTGTGCAAAACCATGGGCATTGACAGAAGGGTCATCAATTCAAAGAACAGATACATGGTCACCATGGTGGCCGACAGGGTGAGCGCTATGAGTGAGGCCATGGTTATTAAATAAAATGCATAGTAGGACTTTTCGTTTTGTTCATGACTCATGTAGCTGAAGGAGTAAAATCCAGCAATTGTCCACATCAGCGCCATGAGGACTGAAAAAATGCGGCTTGTGGCATCTGAGCGCAAAGCGATGGGCAGCTGCTTGGTCATCTCAAAGAGAATGAGGGTACGCTCAGCGTCCAGCGCGATTATAAGAACCACTATACATTCCAGCACCATCACAGCGCCGACAAAGAGGCAGCGGTCCTGCCGGCTTTGGTTCAGCCAGGGGAGATAAACCACCATCAGCGAGCCGGCGGCAGGCAGCAGGACAGCAACGAGCAAGAGCAAACCTTCCATTTAACAGCAATCCTCCTTAGGAAAAAGTCATTAGGCCCGTTTGAATTACCCGCAAGATCGGCTCAGAGCCAATGCCCAGGTAGATAATGAGCAGCATTGAAGCAAACAGCGCGACAAGCGCATAGGGCGGTATCTTTTCAGCCGGAGGATAGGCAATATCCCCAGGAGGACGCCTGTAGATTGAAACCACGGTGTGCAAAAAATAAACGCCATTGAGCAAGGTGCTGATGGCCAGCGCAATCAGCACCAGCGAGCGCATCCATCCTCCAAACACCATGCCCGAAATTGCCAGGTTTAGTTTCACGATGAACCCGCCGGTGAATGGGATACCTACCATGCTCATGGCAGCCACAGTAAAAACAATGCCGGCAGGGACGTTTCTATAACCTGCGCCATGGAGATAACGGAAGCGTTTGCGGTCTCCCGAGACATTGATCAGTTCATAGGTAGCGAGGAAAAGCAGAGATTTGACAACGGAATGAACCAGCATTTGAAAAAGTGCCGCTTCCACGCCTGCTGTGGTCCCTATGCCCAGGCCCATATAAATATAGCCGATTTGAGCCACAGATGAATAAGCAATCATGCGCCGGATATCTCGCTGGCTGATGGCCATTACAGAGGCCAAAATCATCCCGCTCACGCCGCAGACAAACAGAAAGGGGCTGATGTTCTGTGAAATGATGACATCCATTCCAACCACACGATAATAGAACTTAATCAGCACAAAAATGTATGTTTTGCTGATGATCCCGCTGAGGATGGCGCTGCTCAGCGGCGGGGCGTAGGCATAGGTGTCAGGGGCCCAGCTATGAAAGGGAAACATGGCACTTTTGATGGCCAGGCCCGCAGTGATGAGCGCGATGACCACCGTCAGCGGGCCCGCGTACTCACCGGTATCTACAATGGCGCGTACAGCCTCCCCCAGCGGTTCCATCAGAAGATGACCGGTGATGCCATAAAGCATGGAGATACCCAAAAGCAGCAAACCCGAACCAAACAGATGCATGATCATGTACCGGGTGATCGCGACGAGCGTATGCCCGTTTTGACGCACAACAACCAAGGCACAGGAGGCGATGGTCAGAATCTCGATAAAAACATAGACGGTGAACAAGTCATTGGTGTAAATCAAAACCAATACGGCTGCCAGCGCCAGATCCACCATGATACAGTAGAGGTTAACTTTTTTCTCGCTGACAAAGGCAGGGGAATGGCGCAGACCGCCAATCAGAGAAAGGCACAGCACCACAGAAAAGCCTGTAGCCATCAGTGCCTCCAGGCGGCCAATGCGAATTTCATTTCCCCAGGGCGATGGAAAGTGCCCCATCATGTAGGGATAGGCACTGTCTAGCCTAAGGGTCAGGGAAAGCGTCAAAACACTCAGCACCACAACGGATCCCGAAACAAAGAAAGTCAGCGCTTTTGCCGCTTTTGGCTTGAGAATCGACGTGACGATGCCTGCGATCATGCACAGGATAATACTAAAAAAAGGGAAGTTTTGTGTTAATGTCATCAGGCGTCCTCCCCTTTGGCAAGCAGCGCGATTTCATCTATGTTCAGCGTATGGTATCGCCGGTACAAACGTATCGTCAGTGCCAGCATGATTCCTGTAAAGCTGACGGCGACCACAATGCCCGTCAGCACCAGACCCGAGGGAATAGGGTTGATATAGGCCGCAGCTTCTGTAACACCCTCAGCAATGATTGGCGCTTTGCGGCCGCTGATGTACCCCATGGAAGCCAGAAACAGATAAATGGCCGTATCCATGATGTTCAGTCCAATGATTTTTCGAATGAGGTTACGCTGGAGCAGCAAAATGGTAAACCCAATGCAAAACAAAATAACAGACACCGTCTGTTCCAGGTTTTGATACAATAATTGCCACATTGCCATCTTCCTCACAGACCGCCCTTACGAAAAAGCGCATAAAATATGTACATCGTACAGGCCACCACCAGCCCCACTGCAATGTTCAGCGGCATAATCAGCCCAGCGGAGATGATAGCCCCCGGTGTTCCCAAAGGAATGCCGCTATCAAGGCCATTTGCCCCGAAGTAAAAAGAATAGGTTTTAGCAATGCCATAAAAACTCAGGGAAAAGAAACTAACCATAACAAATGTTTTGTTTGTAAAGAACCTGCCGGATTTTTCAAATCCGAAGGCATTCAGATAGAGAATCAGCCCCGCGCTGATAATGGCTCCTCCGGAAAAACCTCCGCCAGGCGACAGATGACCATTGAGGATGATATAAATGCCAAACAGCAAGATAATGGGTGTGAGAATCTTTGCGCTGCCCTGCAGAATACGGTCGCTCCTGGGTTCATAATGACGGTCATCTGATTCAGCGGCGATGAGTTCCTCAACCGGGGAGCCATCTTTATTTCGGTCGATACGCAATAAAATGAGCACAGCGCAGGCGGCAAGAAATAGGACAGTGGCCTCCCCCAGGGTATCAAAGGCACGATAATCCAGAATCATGCCGGCGACAATATTGACAGCACCGGTCTCATCCAGGCCTTTTTCTATATAACGCTGGGAAACTTCATTGACGCCGGGTGCCTGAGTGTCTCCAAACCGCGGCATCAGGGCAACTGTTTCCAGGAGAAAGAATATCATCATGATGCTTAAGACCAAAGCCAGGATCACATGCAGTGCGGAAAGTACTTTTCGTCCTCGGGTTCTGGCCCACACCAGCACATTGTATTGATCCAATCGGTCTAGCGCCAGGGTGCGCTCATGTTTGCGGGTTTCTACCGCTTCTTCCTGGGCTTCCAGCAGGGCTTCATAGGATTGGTGCGGTTCGCTGTCCTGGCTGATCTGGCTGATGATTTCGTCATCCAGCGCCAAAAAACCCTCATGAAACCATTTGCGGATACGAGCCTGCGGGCGCGTCTGCCAGTCACTTCTGCGCTTGCTCATGCTCGCTGTCTCCTTTGATGGCGTGAATTTTCTTAAGTGTTACAAAAAACAGAACGCTGGTGATGCCGGCCCCTACGGCCGCCTCAGTGATGGCAAGGTCCGGGCTTTGTAAAAACATCCAAATCACTGCCATGATCAGGCTATAGGCCATATAAACAATCAGCGAAGTCAGCAGGTTGCGGGTGAAGCTAACAGCCAGGGCGCAGACAATCAGCATGCCCAGAAGGATGATATGCACAAAGTTCATAGATTGCCCTCCCCTGACCTGTCGGTTTTTGGGGGCAGCTGCTGCCACATCGGGTTGATGGTAACTTCAAGCCTGGCAATCAGGTGACTGCTGACAGGGCTTGAAAACCACAGGAAGGCAATAATGAGCAGCAGCTTCAGCGCCATCCATATGTCGGGTGAACTAAAGGTCAGGCCCAAAAGACAAAAGAGAATCCCCAGGGTATCGCCCATGGCAGCAGCGTGCATACGGTTCAATACGTAGTCAAATTTATATACGCCGAACACCGCGGTGATCAAAATCATCAGCCCGCTGAGCAGGAAGCCGGCAGTCAGGATGAAACGCAGCCATTCAAGCATGATCCTGCCCTTCCTTTCCCTGATTTGCCTGACGCTCCAGGAACACACCCATGTAGACCTTGCACAGCACCACAACCGCCAGAAAGCTGATCATCGCGTAAAGAATTGAAACATCTATAAGATAGCCTTCCTTCCACATCGACGCAATCACGCCCGCCATGATGATGATCTGGGTTCCAATCATGTTAATGGCGACAATGCGGTCCGCGATGGAAGGGCCTTTTACTGCGCGGATAAAGCAAGCGATGAGCAGAAGAGATATTACACCCAGGACAATCATATAAAGAGTGTCGTAAGCATTTTGTATGTTCATCGTGTCACCGCCTTTTCCCAGACAGCTTCTTTGTTAAGCAGACGTTTTTCAAACTCACTGCTGCGCAGCCCTTCTTCCATGCTTTCATCAAGGCAATGTACCAGGTATTCATTTTCTTCAAGGTGGACTGTGATGGTGCCTGGAGTCAGGGTGATACAGTCCGCCAGGACGATTCGGGCGGTATTTGTCTTCAGTTTTGTATTTAGTGTCACCAGCTTTGGCACCACCACATCCCTGTCTGTGAGGATCAGACGCATCACAGCGAAATTGGCCAGGGTGATCTCTTTAATCAGCAGCCAAACATAACGCAGATAACCCGGAACCTGCGCTGCGATCTTCCATTGATTTCTCAGGGTAAACTTTGGGGTGATAAATCGCTGAATAAACCAGGCCAAGGCAGTAGAAATGACCAGGCCAAAGGCAGCCAGTTCCCAGGTCAGCTTCCCGTTGAAGATAATCCACAGGAAGAACAAAGCCAGCGCGATCAAGAGTTCACCTTCTTTGACAACTCATTTGGTAGGAATTTTGTTCACCTACAAGATTATAGCAAGACCGGGTGCATTGTCAAATACAACACAAGTTTTAAAGAAACAGGAAGAGATGTAAATGATGGGATAGAACATGAAGATATACCTGCTAAAAGGCAGAATAAAACAAAACACAGCACACTGGCTGCAAGGTCTTTATCAAGGCGGATTAAAAATATCAAAAACGGGTATCTTCCTATTGGTGATATTTGTGAATCATGAAAGGAATATAAGCATATGATGAAAAAAATTGGGATTGTTGTTGGAAGTCAGCGAAATGGCAGCTACACACACAGCATCGCAAAAGAATTTCTGCACCTTGTGCCCCAAGGTTATGAGGCAAAGATTTTCGACATCAGCCAGCTGCCTATTTACAACCAGGATTATGACGATGTTGGCCCGCTGCCTCAAAGCTATATTGATTTTCGAAACGAAGTGGAAGGCACCGATGCCTTTATATTTGCCACACCCGAACACAACCGTTCTTATACCGCGCTTATCAAGAATGCCATCGATGTTGCATCTCGCCCTTATGGTGAGAATAAGTGGGGCGGCAAACCGGGCGCTGTCGTCAGTGTATCTCCCGGCAGCCTGGGAGGATTTGGCGCCAACCACCACCTGCGTCAGGTACTGACTTTTATCGATGTTCAGCCAGTTCAGCAGCCGGAAGTTTACATTGGCGGTGTCCTCAGCCTGCTGGATGAGGAAGGCAACCTGAACAAAGAAGATACCCGTGCTCTTTTAAAGGCACTGTTAGATACTTTAATTGCCAAGATGTAAGCAGTTCTTTTGTTTTGACAGTTTAAGCATCATCATTTATTTATCATTTGATAGATAAAGGCATCAAATGTTTCACGTGAAACATTCCAAAATAGAAAACGACCAAGACGTTCCGGCTTGGTCGTTTATCTTTGCATAAATATTATTCGCTAATCCAGCTCTTATCCTCTTCCAGTACTTGTTTTTCGTGCATACGAAATGCCAGCATCATCAGGCTATCGGTCAGGTGGACATTATTGACCAGAATGCTATCAGGTGCCTGCAGGTCAACAGCAGCGAAGTTCCAGATGCCCTTGACACCGCCTGCAGCCAGAGGTTCAACCAATTCCTGCGCACCGGCAGCGGGTGTGCAGATGACGGCAATGTCCGTCGGATTTTTTTGCAGATATTTTGCAAGTCCATTGATGGCATAAACGCGTGCTCCGCCAAATCGCTTTCCCACCAGTTCAGAATTGGCATCAAATAAAGCCATCAGTTTAAAACTATGCTCTGAAAATCCTTTATACTGCGCCAGCGCCTTGCCCATGTTGCCAATCCCGATGATAATCAAGTTATGTTCTCTGTTGATGTCCAGGATATCTCCAATAGCCTTGCGCAGGAGCTCTACGTTATAACCGCGTCCTCTGCGGCCAAAGCCGCCAAAAGCATTAAAATCATGACGGATCTGCGAATCGGTCAGGCCCATGCGCCTGGCAAGTTCTTTGGAGGAGATGACAAGAAAACCCAAGTTTTCCAATTCGAGCAGCCGGCGGTAATAGGCAGGCATTCTTCTGGTCATGGCATCGGACACGCGCCCCGGGTTGTTGTTACGGTCAATAATTTCAGACATTCTTTATCCTCACAGTTTAACTTCAGTACAGCCGCACTTGCGCATCAGGCGCAGCGCCAGTTTTTCTTTGATGGTACCGGGTATGTCCAGCCAATGCCGCTCCTGCTGACAATCATTGCACCTGAATGTTTCCCGGTGTCGCCCGAGCTTTAAGTCACGCTCCATCTTTCGGATAATCAAAGCATCCTCAACATCTTGCTGGTCGGGCAAATGCGTAAAATGCATGCGCAGCACATCGCTTTCTTCATAGATGGAGTCTCTGCTGCTTTGGGCGACAAAACGGCCATCCGCATACCGGCCGGTTTCTATGAGCCCAATGCCCATGCCCACATTAAATTCATCCAGTACAAAGAAACTTTCAGGGTTGCCCTCTTTGAGTGACATCAGGCCCACGCGTTCTCTTTCAGCTTTTAAGTATGCTTTTGTCCGGAGGGAGTAATTGTATAAAAGCATGGAGGTGGCTTCATCATCCAGCTCATAATAGTCGCGATACACATCCCCGCAGGTGGTACGAACGCCATCATGACCGCCCTTTCCTGGAAAGAGCATCGGGGTCATGTCGCGTTTGAGCAGGATAATTTGTCCTTCCTGTGATTTGACGCGCAATTCGTGCACATTCACATCTTTATCACCTACTTTTAACACCGTCACGAGGTTACCTTCCTGAAACTCATATCCCATGGTCCTGAGTTCATCAATTAGTTTTCCCATCAGATACTCCTTTTCATCTTTATCTTCTAGACAATCCAACCAGTCTTATGAATAACTTAAAATAACTTTATCACTATATTCAACAAAAGGGAAGACTTTTTCACAAAGCTTGTGAAAAATATTCTTATATTCTTTATTTTTTGTCCTAATATCCCTGATTATTTGGAAGTTAGAATGGCCTCATGATGATTGATATCATCCTGCCTTGTCATACCAATCAACATGTTTGAAATTTAATTTCGATCCTCATAAAAACTTTTAAAAATAATCTAAGGAATGAAGACAAATATCCCACGACAACCAGCGTGAATAGACAGCATAAAGGTACTTTTTTAAACCTAGAGGATTCGTAAAATAAATCAAAACTGACCTAAACTGTTTTCATCAAATTAAAACTATATTCTGATCTATATGTTTTTTTTTACGGTCGATGAAGGGTTTTAAAAATCTGTCGGTTAATTTATAGATGCCGACAGGTTTTTTCTAAATATTTAAGATTGTTTCACGTGAAACAATTTAGTTTTTATAGTCGACGCGCCGAAACAAAAACCAGCTCAGCAGCAGGGAAAGCGCAAAAACGCAGCCGGCCACAAGGTACAGGATATTGTCCCCAACGGGCGCGCCCTGGCTAAACTGCATCCCGCTCTGATTCATCAAACTTGACATGCTGCCAGGTATCTGTGCCTTTGATGCCAGGTTCATCATGCCGTACCTGATCAATTTAAAGGGCAAGACATTGAGCCAGTCAATCAGCAGATATAAAAGCGACTGAATATTCAGGCTGAGAATCAAAGCCGTGATGACCGCCGCCGCTTTTGATTGCAATAGCATCACCATCACCATAATCAAAGAAAACAGGGCCATATCAACCAATACCTGACCGGCAATAAAGGGCAAAATTTCGCTCAGATGAATCACCATCGGGTTGCCATATAACATCAGTGCCACCACGCAGGCCAAAGCGAACACCATGTAATAAACAATCGCGGCAATGAATACCGTCAGTGACTTTGATACCATCCACTTTTCACGCATCCGGGGCAGGCAAAACAGGTTTTTTAAATAACCCGTGTGATGTTCTTTGGACAGGTAGCCGGCAGCAAATAAAGCCAGGAGCACATGATGCATCCGCATACCGGGAATACTAAAAAAGAAACTGAAAAAGAAATTGAAGGTGATCAGTTTTCTGACCTGGTCGAGAACTTGGGAAGGTACCGCATGCGACCCCGGCGGCAGCATCTCTTCGGCCATGCCTTCCACATAATAGCTGGCGGTCGCAAAGATGGAAAGAAAAATAATGATGATGAGCATGGATACATAAAATGATTTGGTGCGAAACAGCCTTCTTAAATCCATCGACAGATATTTAATCATAACTTGCTTCCTCCTGTCATGGACATAAAATAGTTTTCCAGTGATTCGTGGCGAACAGAAAATTGGGATACATAGATGCCTTGATCAAACAGAAAACGACTGATCTGCGCATACTGTTCCACCGCATCTTTGAGCATAAGGGTGGTGTCATCAATTCTTGAAATATCCTGAAACTTCATTTCTTCTCGCAAAATATGTTCTACCTTTTCAATGTCCGGGCTCTGGATCTCGATGCCGGAACGATTCTCCTCATTGAGCTGCTCGCGGGTGAACTCACGCATCACCATCCCATCTTTGATGATGCCGTATCTCGTGGCAAATTTAGACAGCTCATCGAGGATATGACTTGATATGAGAATCGTGGTTCCCATGTCTTTGTTGATTCTCACCAGCATTTCTCTGATATCTTTGATTCCCTGCGGGTCCATGCCGTTGATGGGCTCATCCAGCATCAGCAAATCAGGTTCATCGACCAGTGCCAGGGCTATCGACAGGCGCTGTTTCATTCCCAGTGAAAACTGCTTGGCCTTTTTTTTGCCGGTATCACCAAGCTCGACCACCCTTAACAGGTCCAAAATATAAGATTTTTTGTTTTTTCCCAAGGCCATGCTTTTATATATCAGGTTTTCATAGGCTGAACAGTCAGGATACAAACCGGGTGATTCCACCAGAGCGCCTATTTTTATGCCGGGTTTTCCAAATTGCATCAATTTGTCTCGGTTGTATATCTCTCCCGATGTTTTGGTAATCTGGCTGTTGATCAGCTTGAGCAAAGTGGTTTTTCCCGCGCCGTTTCGGCCAATGAGGCCATAAATGTCGCCCTGGTGGATGTGAACATCCGCATCCTTGAGGGCAAAGCGGTTGCCATACTTTTTAGATAAACCTTTGGTGCTGAGCAATTGGGTCAAAGCCTTAGCCTCCTCATGAATCGATTGGTGCAGAAAAAATAACCTGTCTTTTAATATTTTTTTCTATTTACTCGGAGACGCGCACAGGTAAAACAAGATAGGTGTATCGATTGCCGCTCACAGGACAAATAACGCAGGGACTGACATTGGTGTTAAAGCGCATTGCAAAATCAGCTGTATCGATATTTTTGATCACATCCATCAGATACCTGGCATTAAACGCAATGTTCAAAGGCGAACCCTCAAAATCAATGGACATTTTTTCAACCACATTGGAAGCCTCTGCATTGGCCATAATGACCAGCCCATCCTCATCAATTTTAAGCTTCAGCAGGTTGTTGCTTCCCCTGGCAATCAGCGCCGCGCGCTCGATGCCCGACATGATGCGGGATTTGTCCGCGCGCAGAGCAGTTGTCCAGTTGGTGGGAAGAATTTGTTTATAATTGATGTATTCACCCGGAATCAGGGGACTGTATACCTTGGTTTTGCCAAAGGATGCCATCATGTGGGTATTTGAACAGTTTATACACACAGGCTCTTGGCTATCTTCGACCATGCGGGCAATTTCACCAATGATCGATCCGGGCAGGATAGAAGAATATAACTCTTTGTCCTGAGGCATCTCATTTTTATTTTCGACCCGCTGCATGGCCAGACGAAATCCATCCATGCAGACAAAACGAATATCTTCAGCTGTTGTTTCCATCAAACATCCTGTGAGAATACGCCTTGTCTCATCATTGGAAACGGCAAAAATAATGCGGCTGACAGCTTCTTTCAGACTGCTTTGAGCCAATTGCGTGACATAAACGGATTTCACATCCTCAATATCAGGAAAATTTTCGGCATCCAGGCACATCATGGTGGTGGTGCTGCCCTGCCCTGAAATGGTGGCAGTCTGTGCTCCTTCCACATTGATGACAATGTCGCCTTCCATGTTGCGCATCAGTTCAAACAGAAGTTTGGCCGGCAAAAGCGCGCATCCATCCTCCTGGATGATGGCATTCATCATTGTTTTGATGCTCATCTCGCCGCTGGTGCAGCATAATTGAACACCATCCTCCATCGTCTGAATAAAAACCCCTTCGTAGGCCGGTTTGACAGACCTGGGCAGGAGTGCCCTTGTGACCAAATTAAGGCTGTGATTGATGTCGACCGAGCTAACTGTAAAACGCATGCTGATTCGTCCTTTCGCTGATGCAGTGGTAGTAATAAAGGGTAGTAGTAGTAGTAGGGGCTGTGGATTGCGTGGATAAGGCATCCGGCATCCATGGCCTGCTGAGTTTTACCTCTTGATAAGCTGTTGATAAAAGAGAAGGATTTTTGTATAGCCAGTGGATATACAGGACCTTGGGGATAAAAGTAACAAAATTCGCGGAGAGAATGCTTTTAATTTGTTATCCTGAATTGAATGATCAGGAAGGTTTTATAAAAAGTGATAATTTCAGACGGATTGTTTTAATTTATGCCAATGATTCTTGCTTTGTCCACTTCATCCCCATTGGACAATCAACAGGCTGTTGGTAACTTGGTCTCATAGCCGCCCACTTTTTTAGAAGTTTGACTCGAATCATCCACAGGTATATCCACAATTGAGTTCGTTTATAACAGTGATGCTGCCTGAGGGTCAAGCAGGATGACCGTATCAGGATGAATCCTCAGGATGCTTGCCTGTACCTGAGGGTCCAGTTCCCCTGTCACCATCGCGCGTACAGCTTCGGCTTTGGTTTCACCCAGAGCGACCAGGACGATTTTACGTGCTTTCATGATGCCGCCGGCTCCCAGTGAAATGGCCTGGGTGGGGACTTTTTCATCAGCTTTAAAGAAACGTTTGTTGGCTTCGATGGTGCTTTTTGTCAGATTGACAATTTGCGTTCCATAGTGAAAGACACTGTCGGGTTCATTAAAACCAATATGGCCATTTTGCCCAAGACCTAAAAACTGGATATCGATGCCGCCGGCTGCTTCGATTTCTTTGTCATAGCGGCCGGCTTCTTCTAAAAGATCTTTGGCATCACCGCTGGGGACATGCGTTTTTTTCATATTGATGTGATCAAAGAGCTGTTCTTTCATAAAGCGGTGGTAGCTGCAGGCATGGTCGGCGCTGAGGCCGACATATTCATCCAGGTTAAAGCTGGTGCATCCTGAGAAATCCAGCAGGCCGCTCTGGTGCATGTCAATAAGCTGCTGATAGGTTTCTATGGGGGTAGAACCGGTTGCAAGTCCCAGCACAGCATCAGGTTTTGAAAGAATACAGGCGCAAAATAAGCTTGCCGCGGCAAGGCTGGCCTGGTCCTTGTTTTCATAGATGTGTACAATCATTTTGATACCTCCATCTTTTTATATATTATATCACAATATCTCAGGTTTATAACAATAGACAACCCCAAATAAGCATCCGCAATCATTCAAATCCTTATTGCTTTGTTTTAACCCACATAGGCAAAAGGTTTGTCAATCTGTTATAATAGATAAAGAGATCTATAGGAGGACAGATATGCAAGGGCAAATGGAATGGACAGCTGAACAGGCGGTGTCACTTTTTTGTCAGGCGGCAGTACAGTCGGGGCTTATCGAGCAGGAAGATGTCGATTATTCGATTAACCTGCTGCTTGATTTGCTTAAGCTGTCTGCACCGCAGGAGGCAGCGAGCCTGCTGCCGATTCATGACCTGGCAAATTATTTGGTGGACTATGCCATCAGCATTGGATTATGTGATAAAGGAAATGAGGCGCGAGACCGATTTAAAACCAAGCTGTTTGGCCGGGTCACTCCCGGTCCCGCTGCCATTCGGGAGAAATTTAATCGCATCAATTTAAAAAGCGGCGCCAAAGCAGCGACCGATTGGCTGTATCACCTGTGCTGCGCCAATGATTATATTAAAATCAGGAGAATCAACCGGAATATCAGGCATCAGGCAGTTTTGCCGCAGGGCGAGCTTGAATTGTTATTTGATTTGGCAAAACCAGAAAAAGATGAAAATGACCTTGTTGCCGCCAGGCTGACACCGCAGCAAAGCTACCCCAAATGTGTCTTATGCCGTGAAAACCCAGGTTACGCTGGCAGGCCGGGGTTTCCTGCCCGTCAAAATCACCGCATCATTCCCATGCAGCTGCATCACGAAACCTGGTATTTTCAGTTTTCCCCTTATCAGTATTACCCGCAGCAGTACCTGGTTATCAACAGCAACCACCAGATCATGAGTTTAAGCCTCTCTGACTTTCAGAGAATGTTTGAAGTCATAGATACTTACCCTCATTATTTTATTGGTTCAAACGCAGATCTGCCCATCGTGGGCGGTTCAATCCTGACCCATGAACATTTCCAGGGCGGCAGCTATGACTTTCCTCTGAAAAAGGCCAAAACCTGGTTTACAATTGACACAAAAGACGATGAGGTCAAAGGGGAAGCACTGCGCTGGCCGATGACCTGCATGAAGTTTAAAAGCGCTTCCAAGGATAAATTGCTGAACATCATGATCCGCATTCTTGATTCCTGGAGCACATACAGCGATCCGGAACTTGGCATTGTGGCAAGAAGCCAGGAGAGGCATAACTCTCTGACATCTATTATTACAAAAGACGGCGACAGTTATTCTGTTTATCTGCTGCTTCGCAACAATCGCTGCACACCGGAGCATCCGCACGGGATTTTCCATCCGCATGAGGAATATCAGCACATCAAAAAAGAAAATATTGGCTTGATCGAGGCGATGGGGCTGATTATCCTGCAGGGAAACCTGCGCAAGGAGCTTGACCAGGTGGAAGACTTTTTACTCAATGAAAGTCCGCTGCCGCCTGAAAGCCCCCACCGCCTTTGGGTAAAAGAGCTGCTGGAAGCCCTGCCCGAAACACCGCTTGATGAAAGCGGGATGAAAGAATTTGTTTTGGAGCAGCTGGGCATTGTCTGCTATAAACTGATGTGCGACACTGGCGTATACAAACAGGACCAATCCGGTGAAGAGGGGCTGAAAAAATACCTGGACACAGTGTTTCAATAAAATTAAAACGGCTGTCCTCATGAATTGAAGGCAGCCGTTTATGTTGATTTTCTTTTTTGCTGATAGATTGCTCGTTTTATTCCACTGGATCAAAGGGTTTGTAGACAGAGGTTTTGAAGATCTCAAAGATGGTGTCATAGCGCGGGTGTTCCCGCCATCCGCCCAAGGTACCCGCAGAGACGCCGTTGATAAGACAGCCTGGCAAGTGCTCCTGGATTTCCCTGAGGGTGGCGCGTTTCATGGGACCGGCATTATAACCATTGCTCTGGTAAAGCCATAGCCGTTCCAGGTTTTTTAGTGCGTAAAGAGGAGAGTAATCGCTGACATAATTATATCCCAGGTTGATATCCAGAAGGTTGGAAAGGCCGGTAAGAGGGGAAATATCACGAATTTTGTTGCGGAATATTTCCAGATACTCCAGCTGTTTGAGATTGCTTAACACACTGATGTCTTCAATCTGATTCAACGCCAGGATGAGGACCTTGATGCCGGTGAGGTTCTCAATAAAAGAGATATCCGTGATGGCATTATGGCCCAGGTCAAGGGCTTCAAGTCGGGTACAATATCTAAGGACATCAAAGTCACTGCTGGTGTGGGTAGGAGATTTGTTGTTGTGCAGGGTTGAAAAGGCCGTCATATCTGTTCTGAGACGATGCTCCGCGATTTGTATGCTGAAACCAAAAAACACATCGGGATAAGCCCGGGTGAGCGCCGACATATCCGCTTTTTCCAGCGGCCAGTCATACAGCAATACTTCCTGCAGGTTCGTAAAACGCTCTAGGGATGCGATAAGGGTCTGTGCTGTGAGAACTTCCTGCCCTTCCAGGTCGATTACGGCGATGTCGGGTGAAAGGTTTTGCAAATAAGCCTCCGCGCCTCCTGCAAAAACCAGAGAACTAAAAACAAAACCGAAGATCAGACAGACGATCATCAGGTAAAATGCACTTTTTTTCATGGTTTTCCTCCTTTGGTCATTTTATTTGTTAAGTAAATTGTAGACTGTAAGAAGCTCCCCTGTCAATGTATGCTGTCATTGTGTCTTTATAATGGTATATAATTGACAAATTAATTTGATGCCTATAAAATAACTATATTAAAAAGAGAAGGAGCCAGAATCTATGATAAAGAAGAATAGCTGTATCATGGGCATATTTATATTTTTATTGGTTTTGTTTGTCATGATAACAAGCAGCTTTGCAGATATATCTCCCTTGAAAGTTGACGACAGCCATGGGCCTGCGCCTCTATTATCAAGCTATGGTGAAGATGGCGGTTATGAGGATGAAAGCATCAAAGTCATCCTCAGCAGCGGCCGTATCCATGAGACCGACTATTGGGTCGGACGCATTACCATCAGCTATCCCAGCCAGCTGCGAACGGCATCCGCATCAGGTTTTGAATCATCCCGAACGATGAATGGCCTGGCGCTATATCGCCGCATGAAGGCCGTACTGGCCATCAATGGCGATTATTTTTCCTATATCCCAGATGGCTATCTCGTCAGACAGGGGACTCTTTACCGCGATTTGCCAAGCGGAAAACGCGACATTCTGCTGGTAGATGATCAGGGTGATTTTTATCCTGTCCCCCTGGCAGACGAGACTGATTTATTGCCTTTCAAAGACCTTAATGTCGTCAATAGCTTTAACTTCGGCCCCGCCTTGGTCATCGAGGGGAAACGGGTAGAGGAGTACTTTGAAAACAACAATGCTGCTTTTAAACCACGTCAGCGCATGGCCGTCGCCCAGGTAGAGCGCGGCCGCCTTGAATATGTTGTGGTCGCCTGCGCGGGCCCCAGAGGTCACAATACGGGCCTGACCCTCGAGGAGTTCAGCAAGCTTGTTTTTGATCAGGGTGTTGATAATGCTTATAATCTCGATGGCGGCTATTCGACCATGCTGATGTTTGACAACGCCTACATCAACACAGGCGATGTGGGCAATATCCGCCCCATCAGTGATATTATCTACTTTGCGTCTGCTGTCAGTGATCCGGGTGAGAGGCAGGATGAAAAGCAATAATGGCCAGTGAAGCAACCTATGTGCTGAGCTTATTCATCTCGATTATTATGGGCCTGGGCTTGTACCTGCGCTCTGTTCGCTGGCTTGATTTAAAGCGTACGGCGCTCTTTTTTGTTCCGGTGCTGTCAGCTGTGCTGGTTCCGCTTTGCGCCAGGCTGTTCTTTTTTATTGCGCGCATCAATTTTTTACTGCCCACGCAGGGTTGGGGCGGCCTGCTTGATTTCAGACCTGAGGGGATGGCTTATACGGGTGTTATCATAGGCCTGGGCCTTTCGGGTTTTCTGACTGCAAAAATAACCGGTGAAAATTATAACAAGCTGCTTGATGCGATCACTCCCGGGGCTCTGCTGGCCCTGCTGCTAAGCCGTTTGTCGGAGTTTTATGTCACCTCAGGTCAGGGAAAGTACATTGAGCAAGATATTCTGCGCTTCTTTCCTTTGGCTGTTGAAAATGAGTGGGGCGAGTGGTACTATGCCGTCTTTATGCTGGAAGCCCTGTTTGCCTTTATGATTCTCATCGATGCGCGCAAAAACAGGGAGCGCTCCTATGGGTATCTTTGGCAAAAGGCGCTGCTGTTCTTGTTTTGCAGTCAAATTCTCTGCGAGAGTCTGCGTGCGGAGACACTCAGGTGGGGCTTTGTGCGTGTATACCAGCTGTTCTGCGCTTTTGGTATCACGTGGTTTTATGTGAAGTGGTCAAGCCGGGCCCGTAAGCGGGGTGTCAGCATGTCCCTTATTTGGCCTTCTCTGGTCTTGCTTGTAATTGTTCTGTTTGGTCTGGTGGGCATAGAGTTTGCCCTGGACAAATGGCGGGAAATGCCGCATTGGCTGCTTTATGCCGTGATGAGTTTAGGACTTTCTTTTCTCGCTTTTGCGGGCATGCGCCTGCTTAAGCGATCCAAGGGCATGGTGCTGTAAGGCTTTATATCAGTATGATGCAATCATAAAACAGCAGCTGTAAATCATGTGCAGCTGCTGTTTTGACTGTATTTATGCTTCTTTGGATATTTCCCATAAATATAAAGAGGCAACGGTATTATAGGGTGAGTATATTTTTCTGAAGGCGTCAAAAGTTTCTTTAGACAGTTCATCAAGACCATGCAATTTCTTAATCCCTCTTCGAATCGCCAGGTCTTTGAAGCTCAGCACATCGCTTCTTTGCAGTGAATGAATCAGAATCATTTCACCTGTCCATTCCCCCACACCCTTCAGCCTGGTCAATACTTTGATAACGCCCTCATCTGTTAATGTGTGCAGGCCTTGGAAATCAATATCTTTTGTCACAATGCGATGGGCCATATCTTTAATATAAGTGGCCTTTTTAAATGACATCCCGCATTGCTGTACTTGATCCAGTGCCAAACGATTGATATTTTCCGCTGTAAAGGTTCCTGCCAGATTCAGCAGCCTGTCATTGATCGTGATCGCGGCTTTTGTGGAGATCTGCTGGCTGATAATCGTCGACAGGAGTGCTGAGAATAATTCCGGATTTGTTTTTCTTTTGATCATACCAATCCTATCAATTGCTATGCCCAGCTTATTGTCTTTTTTCTGTAAATACTTGATTTCTTTTTCGCCATATTGAAAATAGTTCATGCAATATCATAGATGGATCTGAGGGTGATGCCTATGGAGTCACCTTCTATAATTTGAACGCGCATCTCCCCTGCATTCATGTCAAACCAATTGTCCGACAGCTTCAAAATCCCATCCGCAGAGTCGATAAAGATACTCTTGGCAAAGGCCTTTGCCTTCATAACGACCTCCTACGCAGTGAGTCAAGCAAGGAGTCCGCCACTTCAAATGAACGCTCGTAATCAAAGTCATTGTCCATCAAAGCCAGTACCTGTTCCTCGTTATCACGGTAGAAGGGGTCCTCCATGCGGCCGGCGGCCAGCATATCCTGATACATTGAGCCGGGTACCTGGGCTGCAATCCACTCATTCTCTCCGGCGATGCGCATCTGCCATGAGCCATTTAATGATACAGTCTGCATAGGATTTCCTTCCAAAAATATAATTCAGTTTCCATACAAGGTTGACTTAAGGGTTGATGTATCAATGTCTCCAATTTTCAAATTATCACAATGGATCAGGTTTACTTTGGCGCTTCACTATATCAAAAAAACTGCAGGGTTAACAGAGAAACATTGGACAGGTTCGATTTTTAATCAAAGATCTTGTTGTCAACCGTTCAGCAAGACTCAGGTATGATAAAATCAAAAATTATTGCGCTTTTGGTTTTCGGAGTATATCAACCTTTTTTATTTATTTTCTGCACATCCCTGTGTTATCTGGGAATACAAAAATTGTGTGATATAAAAGAATACCCCCAATGGGCGGGGTATTCTGTGCTTTGCTGACCAAATATGAGATTGGATAAGTTGAGTGCATGTTTTATTCTTTGACACCGCCCAAAGCGACGCCCTGAATGATATATTTGGATAGGCTGAAGTATACAATCAGCAGCGGCGCCGCCGTGAGACTCAGCCCCAGGTAGATGGAGCCATACTCCGTGCGGTAAATATCGCCGCGCAGCGTGCGCACCA
>JAAZEI010000197.1 GCA_012512355.1 Clostridiales bacterium
GATGGCTTCTTTAACCACAGCCTCCACCCGCGCAGTTACGTCTATGTCTTTTTAACAGCCAAAGGCCGTGACGGCTCCCCCGTTGAGATCTTTGAAACAGTCGGCGGCTTTGGCAGCTTTGATCAGCACTTTAATGACCCCAGCCTCATGCATGCCAAAATAGACAAACTCTATGAGCAGGTGATGCACAAAGCCGAGGGCGTTTACGCGGACGCGGGGACCAAAACCGTCATCCTGGCCGGCGAACTGGCCGGCATGCTGGCTCACGAAGCCGTTGGCCATACAGTAGAAGCCGACCTGGTGCTGGGCGGCTCTGTCGCGGGACCGATGCTTAACAAACAGGTTGCCAGCCCCCTGATTACCATGACCGACTTTGCGCATACCGCGTTTGGCCAGGCAGCCCCACTGCCTGTTTATATCGATGACGAGGGCACAAAGGCCCAGGACGCGGTGCTGATTAAAGATGGCACCTTGGTTGGCTTTATGCACAACCGTCAGAGCGCCCAGCACTTTCAAATGCAGCCGCAGGGCAATGCGAGGGCCTGGATGTTTTCTGATGGACCGCTGATTCGCATGCGCAACACCGCTGTCCACCCCGGCCATGACAAGCTTTCTGATATGATCGCTTCCGTGGAGGACGGCTACTACCTCATAAAAACCGGCAATGGTCAGGCGGACACCACCGGCGAATTTATGTTTGGCATCACCATGGGCTACGAGATCAAAAAAGGCAAGATCGCAAAGCCCATCCTGGACACCACCATCTCGGGCATCGCCTTTGATATGCTGAAGTCCGTTGAGATGGTCTCAGACGAAGTCAGCTGGTCAAGTTCCGGCTTTTGCGGCAAAAAGCAGCCCATGCCCGTCGGGCTTGGCGGCCCCGCCCTCAAGTGCAGCGTCACCATAGGAGGCAGATAAATGAACGCACATGACATCGCGAAATATGCCATAGGCCTGTTGAAAGATACAGGTGCCCAGCAATACAGCGCCCAGGCGCACACCTCTAGAAAGCACGAATTTAATGTGGACGGCGGGCAGTTCAGCCTGCTGCGCACCACCATCGACAACAGGCTGGACCTGACACTCATCAAAGACAGCAAACGCGGAAAAGAGCTGATCAACGAGTTTAGCCAGCCGGCCGTTTTAGCCGCTGTGAAAGACTGCCTTGCCTCCTCGCAAAGCGCCCAGGCCGATGATGCCTGGGAGATGACGCCCGGCCCTGTAAAAGAATTTTTGGATGGCGCCATCAAAGGTGACATGGACAAACTTTTTCTGCGCACACAGGAGCTGCTGCAGAACATTCAGGAAGATTATCCAAACGTGATGGTTGAGCAGATGATTGTTGCCCACCAGCAGGCGGAGGGCCTCTACCTCAACAGCCTGGGTGCTGACTATACCAGCCGCGAAGGTGCCTACAGCATCAGCCTGATGTTCTCCGGCCATGACGGCGACAAGACCTCCAGCTTCAATGGTGCTGGGCTGACCACAAAATCCCTCGACATCCCCTTCATCGAATTGGCAAACTTGCGCCGATTGCTTTCAGACGCCCAAAGGCAAGTCCACACCGTCCCGGCACAGGGCAAGTTTGAGGGCGCTGTGGTATTTACACCCGAATGCGCAGGCGAGATGCTCGCTGAATTGCTGGGCACTTATGTCACCGACAGCGTCATGCTCGACGGCACAAGCCAGTGGAAGGATAAACTGGGCGAAACGGTGGTGGATGAAAGGCTCAGCGTCAGCTCATCCCCCCTTCATCCTGACATAGTCTGCGGCGAGCGCTACATGGCAGACGGCATGCTCAGCGATAATTTTGACATCATCAAAGACGGCAAGCTGACGTCCTTTATGCTGTCAAGCTACGCCGCCAACAAATTAAAGCTGGACCGCTGTGCCAACACGGGCTTCAACCTGGTGGTGGATGAGGGAGTGGAAACAGCCAAAGAAATCATCAAGGGCATTGACCGCGGACTGCTGGTCAGCCGTTTCTCCGGCGGCAGCCCTGCCAGCAACGGCGACTTTTCGGGCGTTGCCAAGAACAGTTTCCTCATCCGCGATGGGCAGGTTGCGCAAGCGGTCAGCGAAACCATGATTTCGGGCAACCTGGGCCGTATGTTTAAAAAACTTCGCGGCATCTCAACAGAACGTTTGGAAGACGGCAGCAGCCTGCTGCCCTATATCGCCGTGGATGGTATCACGATTTCAGGAAAATAAATGGAACAATATCATTCTCTGCCCAGGCATGAGCAGGGATTGTAACAAAACAATTTAGAGCAAATTAACTAATCGTAGCGCACGTGCTGACTTGTCTTTTTACCTCTGACTGTGTCGCAGTTCTCTTGACGCAGTGATACTGCGTCTGCGTTCCGGCTTCTTGTCCCAGATAAAAATACTGTGCAGCCTTGTGCGCCGCAATGTCGCAATTTGCTCTAAAAACAAAGACCTGCTGCCTGGTTGCTCCGGCAGGAGGTCTATTTTAATATTCTTGAGAAAAACATGAGTTATACCCAGGCTTAAACAAGCCAGCAGCTTGAGTGACCTTAAAGGTGATATGCTAAATCAAAAACCGGATCATCCTCACAAAAGGTGACAGAAGATGGATCTTTAGATTTTTAATAAGACTGATGGGCTTGAGATTGTCTTGACCCTGCGCCTCATCCTCTGCAGACAAATACACCCGTGCTGAAAGGTCGAACATCCCTTCCATGTACTCCTCCAGCATGCCATTGAGCTCTTCACTGTAAACGACAAGCATCACTTCTGTATTGATGTGTGCGCTGCGTATATCAAAATTAAAAGAACCAAAAATGCTGATGCTGCTGTCAATGAGCAGTGC
>JAAZEI010000023.1 GCA_012512355.1 Clostridiales bacterium
ACACAGGAGAGAACGAGCACCAGCGCAAATTTTCTGTTAGAACCTTTGTTCATAGTCGGCTCCTTTGCGATAAACAGTTGACACAATCGGGCCATCAGAAAGCCGCAAACCACCTGCGGCAGCCCCGGCGCCAGCACCCTGCGCCGATTCATTGGGAGATACATCAACCTTTTGCATCAGAAATTAGCAGTCTGTATGCGAAAAGCAGGCTTTTGGCTCGCTTTAAAAATGCTGATCAGTAAAATTGCCGATTCAGTCGGGATACGCGCCGCGTTTAGCGCCGGGCGCTGAAGTTAATTGCACAATGAAGCCTTCTTTTAATTGTACTTTTGCTTTAACAAAGTAAGGTAGCCGTTGTAGATTTCTTCTGTTTCACTTAAGCGGCGCCACGTAAGCTCCATCTGGGCCACTATCTCCTGCAGCTCGGGCGGTTGAGGGTCGCCCGCGGGGACGGTGTTATTGAGCTGTGTGAATTTGTTCTTGAGGGCGCTTATTTCAGCCTTCATCGATTGTATTCTGGATTGAGAGACTTGGAGTTCTGCTTTCTCAAGCTGGGTTAATGAAGCATTCTGCAGCGAGGAGGGAAGTGACAGGGCGGTGCCGCTCAGCTGCTGGGTTTGCATGCCGTAACCCAGCGCCAGGCCCAGGGCAAGGAAGATGACAGAGGTTAAAACAAGATACAGCAGTGTTTTTTTGTTGATTTGTGTAAGCATTGGGGGGTCTCCTTAAATAATAATGATGGGGCACCGGCAGGAAAACCGCGGGTTTTGCAAGTTCCTGCATCATTCAGCCTTCTGATGCCTCCGCCTGCACGGTGTCAGATAGGATATTACCCCGATAAATGACCAATACACTCACCATGTATAGCATGAGCGGCATCAGCATGCCGATTAAGCGCACGGAGGAGGCAATATAGAGGTTGAACAGCGCGTGCAGGATAACAGACAGCGAAAACAGGCCAAACAGCAGGGGCAGCGTCAATACCCGGAATTCTTTGATGAGGGTAAGGCCAAACCCGAGCAGACCGGTGGCCATGCCGTGCATCAGGCAGGTGGTGATGCTGCGCAGGATAACATAAAAAGTAAGCGATGAGGCGACAGCGGCCTGGCTTAATAGGTAGGTGTAATTTTCCTGAATGGAGAAACCGATGCCCGCCGCCAGGGCAAAACTGAAAAGCGCGTAGTCGGTCTTTTGCTTGCGGATCAAAAAGTACAAAAGCGGCAGCGCTTTGAAAAACTCCTCAATGATGGGCGCCCAGGTGACCGACAGGTCGGCCGGCAAAATAGCGCCCCGCGCCCGCAGCAGATCGTTTACGCCAACAGAGGCAGCGAAGGCGACCATGCCCCAGGCGAAAAACAGCATCATCAGGCGGTTTTCCCCTTTGAGCAGGATGATGAGAAAAACAAGCGGGATCATCGTCCCCCAAAAGACCGCGTCAACCATCTGTTTTCTCCTCCCTTTTGAGGATGCCGTAGGCGATCAGGGCCAGCGCCAGGGGATACAAGGGGGCCGATGTGGCCGTCCTGCTGGCCCGCAGCAGCACGACGCTTGTCATAAAGACAGCATCACTTGCAGCCAAGGCCAGGATTCCCGCCAGCAGCCAGCGGTTTTTAGGCTCGCGCCGCAGGGACAGGGCCTTGTACAGCGTAAAGGAGGCGGCCAGGCTCAATACAAAATTGTAAAGCCTGACCCCCGGGCTGCTTTGCCCAAAGACCGCCAGCAGCAGGGGCAGCAGCAGCAGCGCAAAGGCCGCCGTACTCTCTTTTGCCTGATTCTGCGGCTTTTTCAGCAGGCCCAGGACGCCGATGAGCAGAAAATAGCTGCCCGTGAAGCCCAGATCGCCCACGGAGGGGTAGGGCAGGGGGCTTTTCATGAGCAGCGTGTAGGAAAACCAGAACAGCTGCCCCAGCGTCCAGCTTACGATGGCCAGGGAAGTGACCAGCACCGCGGACCGGTTGCGGCTGGTTTTGAGGCTGGCCAAAAGCGCCGCGGTCAGGGCAAAGCCCAGCGCCAACTGGTAGATGTCCGCGGCTGCAATCAGGGTATCCAGGGAGAGGAGCCGCAAAAGGGCCAGGCCGCCAAACAGGAGGGCCCAGGCAAGCGTCAAAAGCAGCAGCCACCTGCAGATTTGCAGCGGATGGCTTTGGGCCGCCCCGGATGCGTTCAAGCTTTTCATCCTCATGTAAAAGAAGGGCGTTTGATAAGCGCCCCCTCATCAAGCGCCCAGGAGGGCCTTATGGGCTCCTGCGGCATTCTGTATCCAGCCATGTCCGCCTGAAGCACTTTCTCTTGCAGGGTCATCGGCTGAACTTCCATGTGAAGCCTGACAGCAAGGACATCCAATTCTCCCCTTCGTTTACAGATTTTTCGCGCGGTTTTCTCCGCTTTGGCGCATCCATCGATTTTGCTTTGTTATCTGGGTATTCTCTGGCCGCAAGAGGGGCACAGGGGCCCGCCCGGCGGTGTCAGAATGGGGACCAGGTTCACTGCCTGGCAATGGGGGCAGGTCATAAAAACCTCGTCCCCGTAATTGGGCCGGCTGGCGCCCAGGGCATCGGAACTGTCCGGCGCCTCCTGCGGCGCCGCGTCCATGGCGCCTTGCGCATTGCCGGTGACGGCTGTCCCCGCAAGGATTCCCGTCTGAAGGCCATAGCCCAGCCCCACGCCGATCCCCAGCGAAAGCAGGCAGAACAAAACAAGAATCAAGGCTGTCCTTTTTGAGCGATTGGGCATGCAAGCTCCTCCTTTGCGTTTATCCCCGGGTAGAAATTCTGTTTAAGATGATTTGGAGGTGTTCCTGGGTCTGAACTTTTAAGTCAAAGGCCGGGTATTGAACGCACCATTCAAAGGCCACACCGCGCATGGCCATCACCAGGTGGCGCGACAGCGCGTCCAGCGGCAAGTGGGAGATGATTTCCCCGCGCTTTTCCCCTTTTTCAAGCAATTCATAAACCAGCGTGTAAAGCGCCCGCCCATACCCGCGGACCGCCTGTGCGCCTTGGGCTGCCGTCAGCAGCAGCCCATACACCTTTTTCATGCTGTCCTGGCCCAGTGTACCGCAGAGCGTATCGGCGATTTTATCAGCCAGGGCAAGCAGCGCCGCCCCGCAGGGCAGATTGTCCGGCAGGCCGCGCGCGAAGGCAAGGTAGTCCCCATCCGCCTGCGCGACAGAATCCGCGATCAACAGGGCGATCAGTTCATCCTTGGACGCGAAATGCACATAAAAAGCGCCTTTTGTGATGCCGGCTTC
>JAAZEI010000198.1 GCA_012512355.1 Clostridiales bacterium
CAAAAGAGCGAGCAGGTCAGCTCCTCCTACGCGCCGCTGCCTGTGAGCCCGCTTCCGCAGAGCGTTCCCATGGCTGCGCCGGCAGCTGCATATAAACAAGAGCCTCAAACCCTGCCCCAGGATGTTCTTGCGGCTCAAAAACTGCTGGAGAAGACGCAACGCAGCTGCGATGAAGTGCTGGCCGATGCTAAAAAGCGGGCCGAAGAAGTGCTAAAAGAGGCAGAAGACCAATTGCCCGATCCGGAACTTCTGGATCTGCAGTCTGAAAAAGATCAGCTGTCGGAAGATATTGAAAAATTAAAACAAGAAGCCGCAGCCTTCCGCAAGCGCTTCCAATCCATGCTGCAGGATCAAAACGAGATGCTCGAAACGGATTTGTTTTAACATGCTGCTGGGTACCCTGGAGGCTGGCGGCACCAAGATGGTGATGGGCCTTACAGACGAAGATGGCAGCATCCTCAGACGCCATACCTGCCCCACCCGCCTGCCCGAAGAAACACTGCAGGATATTATTGATTTTTTTAATCCGCACCCTATTGATGCCCTGGGCATCGCCAGCTTCGGCCCGGTCGACTTAAACCCGGCATCGCCGACATTTGGCAGCATCACCAATACCCCCAAGATTCCCTGGCGGCATTTTCCACTGTATGACAGACTTAAAAGCGCTTTAAATGTCCCCTGCGCCATCGATACGGATGTCAACGGCGCTGTGCTGGCGGAAGCCAGACTGGGTGCTATGCAGGGACTTGATAACTGCCTGTACGTGACGGTGGGCACCGGCATCGGCGGCGGTGTCATGAGCAGCGGTCTGCTTGTACACGGCCTTATCCACCCGGAATGGGGGCACACGATCATATCGCGCCACCCGGATGATCCGCTGCTCATAGGCATTTGCCCCTCTCACGATTTTTGCCTTGAAGGGTATGCCAGCGGCACAGCCATGCAGGCGCGCTGGAACATCCCGGCAAAAGAATTGCCCGATGACGACTTTGCCTGGGAGCTTGAAAGCTACTATCTGGCACAGCTGTGCGTCAATGCCATGATGACCGTCTCCCCCCAGCGCATTGTCCTGGGCGGCGGCGTGATGAGCAGAAGCTCGCTTTTCCCCAAAATTCGAAAGACTGCCTTTAAATTGATGGGAGGCTACCTGTCAAACCCCACAGCAGATGAGATGGATGCCTTTATCGTGCCGCCAGCACTCTGGCCGGATTCCGGCCTCATTGGCGGGGCATTGCTGGCCAAGCAGGCTTTGGAGCAGGAAAAATAAATATACTTGGTTTCCAGTCCGCTCTTCCTGGGCGGTTTTTTGTTTTCATAAACGAAGGTTGAGAATATTACCTGTAACCTCCTTATGATACACGCTATACAAATACGACTCCTGTTTATTGAGTCCATTATACTATTCGAAGGAGTTAATGCACTGATGCTTTTGAAGATTTTTTGTCTCCGCTAAGTCGAGAAAAAGAAGCATAGCGCAGTCTACGCTGCCTGAGCGAAACAAATCGGGGGCGAAAAAGAATCGATACATCAAAGCATTAATGATTGAGAGTAGTATTTAGAAAGGATTCCAGGGAAAATTTTGCAAGGATGAATCCATCCCACCAAAAGGAGAACTTTAGTGGAACAAATCGGCGCGCTGGCAGCGCTTGGTGCCGCTCTGATGTGGACCCTCAACAGCGCGGTCATCGAGAAGAAAGGCCATGGACTGGATGGCGGCAGCTTGAACTTCGGGCGCATGATGCTAGGGCTTTTGTTGATTAGCGTGGTTTCTGCAATCTCAAGCGGGCATCTGCTGCCATTGGAAGCAAGTGTTACTTCCTGGCTCAGCCTGCTGCTATCGGGTTTTTTGGGTTTTTCTCTGGGTGACACCTTTTTAATGAAGAGTTTTCAGGCGCTGGGTGCTCGGCTGACCCTGCTCATCTTCTCCTTTGCGCCTGTTCTCACCGCTATATTGAGCTACTTTTTATTCCATGAAAAACTCAGTGCGATCAATATCTCCGGCATGGTGCTGGTCATCGCGGGCATTGTCCTGGTGATCAGCGGAAAACAGGTAAACCGCGGCGCAAAACTCAGCCTGCAGGGTCTGATGTTTGCTCTGGCAGCCTCCCTGGGACAGGCGCTTGGAACAATCTTCAGCAAATTTGGTTTAGAAGACATAAGCCCTTTGCCTGCTACACAAATCCGCCTGCTTGGCGGACTTGCGGGCATGGCCTTCATGATGACCGTCAGCCGCAGAAGAGTCGCTTTAAAGCAAGCCTTCCAAAGTGCCAACGGGCGGGTGGTCATGCTGTCGGGTGCTGTGCTGGGCACGCTCATCGGCGTATCGCTTTCCATGGCTGCCCTGCAGCTCACCAAAGGCGCTATCGCCTCGACCCTGATGTCCACCATGCCCATCCTGATATTGCCTATTTCGGTTCTCTTCCTCAAGGAAAAACTATCCGCGCGGGACATCGCAGGCGCGGTCCTTTCCGTATCCGGGATGGCTGTGCTGTTCATATAATCTAGTGTTTCCCAATCAAATACATCTTATGTGTTATTTTTTTGATTCTGCCTCTTAGATAACACCTGGCAATCTTCAAGGTCTTTTCTTTTGACATTATATCTCAACATGCTATAATCTTTTCATGACCAAAGACCGCTAACAGCGGCAAATATCGACTTTTTTAGATAAAGGATTTGCAGCCCTCAGCTTTGCCCGGTTTGGTTGAGGCTTGCATATTTAAAGGAGGATTTTCAATGGACGGTTTGCTGCTGATCATTGCCGTGCTGCTGCCCGTGGTTTCAGGCTTTTTGGTGCTTTGGCTTCCCTGGCTCAATGAGCGCAGAGAGAATCGCTGTGCCTTTGTAGG
>JAAZEI010000024.1 GCA_012512355.1 Clostridiales bacterium
CATTGGTCTTGCATCTTCCGTCACCCTCTCGTGTCACAAACCCATGCATGCGGAAGATCGGCTGCATGTGCATCGGCTTCCAAATTTTCCGCGACACTCTCAAAGACTAAATCTGATTGCGAAACGCATTGATCAAGCATGGAGTAATCTGCCGGAATCAGATTATTCATAATACTGCTTGCCTTCACAGAATTGCCGGCTTTTATCGCCGCCTTTTTTGACTTCTCCATATCCCGACTGACCATGTAGACTTTAGCATTACCAAAGGAGGCGAAAATGGCAGAGACATTACACCCCATGGTACCATTAGCACCAATGACAGTTACAGTCTTAATATTCATTAGAATGCCTCCTTTTTTGATACTGCAATTCTATGAGTGGTACTTTATTGGAACAGCCGGAACGCCGACTGCAGTACAGTTTGCCGGAATATCTTTGACAACCACAGACCCGGCACCAATAATAGTATCTTCGCCGATTTTCTTCCCCTGAATAATCTGGCTGCCTGTGCCCATCTCAACACACTCACCAAGTTCGGTAATACCGGACACGTTTACACTTGGGTATAACGTGACAAAATCATGCAGCACGGCGTCATGGCCAACTGTACAATCCAAGTTGAGGATAGTATGCTCACCGATGGTAACATCAACGGTGATAATAGTATGCGCACAAATGATGCTGCCCTCGCCTACCTTTACCCTGCCTGATAATATCGCGTCAGGGTCTATCAATGTGGCAAAACTCTTAACTCCAAGCGATTTGATATACTGAATGATTTTTTTCTTGTTGTGGATGCGCCAACTGCGCAAACAAATAAGGCGTTCTCATAGTCAACACAACTATCCACAGGACCAAGTACCTTTACATGTCCATCGCCTGGGCTTTTACCCCGCAGTTCCTGCTTATCATCAAGAAATCCAAGCAGATTGAATTTATTTGCAAATTTCTTCTCATTTATCCGCTCAACAAGCCATGCTACTTCGCGCGCAAACCCCCCTGCACCGATAATGATTAGATTCTGCATATATTTATCTCCTTCACGCCCCTGCTTTATTGATACCATCAAACATCACCATCGTCTCACTCACCCCGGCATTGATCCCTCGCCGCTTCAGTACATTCATGATGGTCATCCAAAGTATTTTCATGTCCAGCCCAAAACTCATATGATCCACATACCATACATCGCGCTCAAATTTCTGTTCCCAGCTGAGTTCATTGCGGCCATTCACTTGCGCCCAGCCGGAAATGCCGGGCCGCACATCGTGCCGCCGCATCTGCTGAGGCGAATACAGGGGAAGATACTGTACCAGCAAGGGGCGGGGGCCAATGAAGCTCATCTCCCCCTTGAGGATATTCAGCAGCTGGGGCAGCTCATCCAGGCTGAGCGCGCGGATGACACGGCCTGTCCGTGTCATCCGTTCCATATCCGAGAGCGCCTTTCCATCCCGCTTTGTTTGTTCTATCATAGTGCGCAGTTTATAGATCTTAAACAGCTTTCCTTTGTAGCCGGCACGATCCTGTACAAACAATGCCGGGCCTTTGGTTTCCATCTTGATCAAAATATAGCAAAGGCTGACGGCTGCCAGCGCGGGCAACAGCAGCACCAATGCCAGCAGCATATCCAAAACATACTTGATGTACCAATAAGGTTTGCGCACGAAAACCTCCATATGGGCATTGCCGCGGTTATTAGTTACTCAATCTCCATTACCTGAGAAGCAGTCTTTGATCTCCGCGATCACTTCATCCTGCTGCGCCTCGGTCATGCCATCCCCGCTGGGCAGGCAGACAGCGGTGTAGAATATCCGCTCATCTTCATACACCCCATCCTCGTAAGCGAAGCACTGAGCATGACGGAACACGGGCTGCAGGTGCATTGGCTTCCAGGCCGGGCGGGTCTCGGTCTGCGCGTTTTGCAGGCGTGAAATGATCTTTGTGGGGGTGATCTGCTCATCCTCCGA
>JAAZEI010000199.1 GCA_012512355.1 Clostridiales bacterium
AAAACGCCAGAAAAATCGATACCGTCGTGTTTGATAAAACAGGGACTTTGACTTATGGTGAATTTGGCGTCAATTTCATCGAAGTATTTGATGAAAACTATACGAAAGACAAGGTCATACAATATGCTACGACGCTGGAAAACAATTCCGAGCATCCCATTGCCGCCGGCATCATCAAAAAGAGTGAAGAAATGGGACTCACCTCTTTGGACATGGCTGATTTTCAGGCCATCCAAGGCAAAGGCGTAAAAGGAAGCATCGATGGCAAAGAGGTCCTGGTGGTGAGCCCCGGGTATTTGAGGGAAAACAATATCCCCCTGCCAAAGGACCTGCCGCAGCACGGCGTCTCCACCGATGTATTTTTAATCATCGGCAGTGCGCTGATAGCGGCCATCGGGCTATCTGATAAAATACGCGAAGAATCCTATGAGGCCATCAGGGACTTGAAACAGCAAGGCATCAAAACCTGGATGCTGACAGGCGATAATGAGAAAACCGCCAAACAGGTGTCGGATGAATTGGGCCTGGATGGCTATTTCGCGGAGGTATTGCCGCAGCAAAAGCAGGAAAAGATAAAAGAACTGCAGGCGCAGGGCAGGTTTGTCGCCATGACAGGCGACGGCGTCAACGATGCCCCCGCCCTGGCGCAGGCTGATGTCGGCATCGCCATAGGCTCGGGCACAGACGTTGCCGCAGAGACGGCGGACATCATCCTGGTCAACTCAAACCCCGGGGACGTGGCGGCACTCATTGACTTTGGCAAGGCGACCTATCACAAGATGATACAGAATCTGATATGGGCAACAGGATACAACGTGATTGCCATCCCGCTGGCCGCCGGTGTCTTATCTGGAATCGGCATCGTGATCTCCCCGGCGGTGGGAGCCGTGCAGATGTCACTGAGCACCATCATCGTGGCCATCAACGCGAAGCTTCTTAAATTAAAAAAATAGAGGATGAAATGACATGGGTCATACAGCAGTCATCTACAAGTTGAAATATGGCAGTACAAAAAGATATGCCGAGTGGATAGCGGGTGCTAAGAAAATATCTGATGAAGATATAGAGGTTTTAGTGGTCAATAAAGGGAAATTGGATTTTACCGATGAAAAGTCAATCGCACCTTTAATCCATCTTCTGGAAGCCCCGCCTGCGCAATAGAAGATGGATGCATGCTGATATTATAAGTGGGTACAATGGATAAAACCAACAAATAAAGGAGAAATAAAGTGAAAAAGAGTTATGCTAAATTCTTTGGAATGATTTTAACCTCTGCCGTGCTGATGTTTGTGGTAATGTATCTCAACACCTATCAGATGGATCATGTCTATTTCAGCGAAATGAGGCTGTATATGACCATTCTGTCTACCTGTGTGATGGCCATTGTGATGCTGCTGTTCATGCTGAACATGCTCAAAAACAAGAGATTCAATGCGGCCATCATTTCGCTAAGTATTTTAATATTCGCCGGATCCTTTTATCTGATGAGAAATCAAACCACCATCACCGATGTCGATTATATGCAGGGCATGATTCCCCACCATTCTATCGCCATTCTAACCAGCGAGCGTGCCAAAATCACTGACCCCAGGGTCAGGCAATTGGCGGACGATATTATCCAGGCACAAGAAAGAGAAATCGCCCAAATGAAAGAACTGATTATTGATTTGAGAAACGCCAAGAAAAATTAACCCACATTCATCGGGCGCAGTCTCCATTGCGCTATCTCACGCCCGCATGGCCGCCTTGGCCGCACGGGCGTTTTCTGATTGTCTTTGTAACCATACAGCGTCTTTGAGTTCTGCACCAAGGAACAGCTGAAAAGCCATGGAATACATCACAGAGATGCCGGATAATATATCCACCAATATGTTCTCAAACCCCTGTTCTCAAAATGTTCTCAAAACTTGCGTCAGTTTGAGAACAGACAATTTACTCAAAACCTCCTGAAAAACCTGTTCTCAAAAAAATCCAAGTTTTCGGAACAGGGCTGAGAACAGGTTTGAGAACAGCGGTTTCGCAAGGCAGGACAAAGAGAAACTGAAAAATGTTCTCAAGTTCTCAAAATAAACCATAAATGGGGAAAATGATGATGACCAGGTAAAATAAGATATCTATGTACTATCTTGCTGTATATATCACTAACAGGATATTTTGGGAACTTCGGAACAAATGCAAGCGTGAAATCATTTGGTCTTGTAGAAAAACGACTATCAGCAAGCGTTCAATGCATAGCCTGAAAACTTTTGATGTCCTTGGTGTTATAGCTGGACTGGTTTAAACCTTAACAACAAGAGCCTTGAAAAAATATACTGTAGAATACGCAGCCTAAATGCAGGATACGAAAATGTTGGCAAAAATCTGTCACCTCGGGCAAACATGTTTAACTTTCTTGATGCACAAAAGCCAGTCACGTGTTATTTGACGCTTACGAGCAAAGGAGGAATACAGGGCAGCTTATTCGTACTTGTTCTTCCCGGCCAGTTAAGGCAGGACGCGCACGACATATTGAGCCTTTGCGATGCACTGCTCGCTGCGGGGCATGGTAGGGCTTTCAACCTCAAGATGGCGGCCATATCGGGCGCACTCATAACAAAGGAGGCCTCTTGCGAGACCTCCTTGATACTTTATGTCAGATCATTGATTTACTTGGCGTTTTCGACTGCCAGGCGCAGTGCCTGGATGAAGTCGGCTGAGCTCAGAACTGCCTGGCCGCCATCTTTGGCGATCCATTCGGGCAGAGCAGGCTGGCCTTCTACGGGTGAGGTTTCAATGTCAAGCACCTCATCGGCGGTTCTGCCGTTCAAGAAGGCTTCAAAGTCTCTGAGTGCCTTCGTTTGACTTGAGACATCCTGTGCGGGCAGGGATGCTTCGCCGGTCAGCTGCTGATCAGAATCAGTGTGCAGCACGTCATATATGACGGAGACAATGCGGTTATCAGAATCAAGCACCACACCGGCTGTCACCGTGTAAACGTTGAACTTGGCTGTGCTATCCTGTGCGGCGGCCGCTTCAATGACGCGGGTCACAGCGCCGATGCCATAACGGGTTGGCGCGGCTTCCTGCGCCCGGACCTTGGCCTCATCAAGTTCAGCCGTGAGTTTATCTACCTGGTCCTGAAGCTCGTTTTGTGCTTCTATCGCTGTCTCTTGGTTTGCACTCTCGGCTTCCAGCTCGGTGTTCAGGCGGGCAATTTCCACATCTTTCTTTGTCAATTGCAATTCAAGGTCTTCGGGGCTGACGGCCTCCTTCAGGCTAGCCTGGAGGGTGTCGCGCTCAGCTGTGAGTTTTTCGACCTCGCGGTTGGCTTCTTCCAGCTGTGCCTGCCGCTGGGTCTGCTCCTCTCCCTTGGCAAGGGCTTCATCGCGCTCGCTGCTCAGGGCTTCTATCTGTTTGTTGAGCTCGTCCATTTGCTCGTTGGTGGCGCGCTTTTCTATTTCTTCCTTGGCCGCGCGGGCTTCTTCCACCGCGGCATCGCGCTCATCGGTCAGAGTTTGCACTTGTTTGTTGAGCTCGTCAATTTGGTCTTTCACATTCTCGGGCACGGCTGAAATACCGGCCACGGCATCGTCGCGCTCTTGGGCGAGGGTGTTGATTTGTTCGTTGAGCGCGTCCATCTCGGCTTGGGTGTTGTTTTCCTGCACCTGGGCGCGTGCTTCATCTGCCTGGGTAAGGGCATCATCCCGCTCCTTGCGCAGAGCCTCTTCCTTCTGGGAGAGTTCATCTATCCTGGCCTGGGCTTCCTTTGGAACTTCCGCTCTGGCCAGCTCCACTTCATTGCGGGCGGCCATCAGGTCCTCAGTCAGGGTTTTTACCTGGCTGCTGAGGTCTTCTGTCTGGGCGGTCAGTTTATTTTGCTCATCTTCGGCAGTCTTTTTCTCGGCTTTTAAAGCTTCAAGGTCCTGATCACGCTGGGCGATTTGGGCGTTGAGCTCATCCAGCTGCTCCTGATGCGCTTCGGGCGTATTCGCCTCTTCAATGTCTTTTTTCAGGCTGTCACGCTCGGCGGTCAGGGTGTCGATCTGCCCTTGCATATCGTTCATGGCAGTTTCCATGGAGCCCTTGATGGATTCGGTTTCCGCTTTGGCGGCTTCCGTTTCAGCCTGGGCTACTTCCAGGTTCGCGCTGGTGGCGGTTACTTCCGCGGTGAGTGTTTCGGCCTGGGCTGCCTGCGCCTGCAGGGCATCGCGTTGTGCGATGGCCTCGTCACGTTCTTTGGCAGCGCTTCCGCGCTGCGAGAAGCCTACGATGGCCAATATAATGGCGATGACCAACAATACCAAAACTACCCCGAAGGCTCTCTTTGTCTTTTGCTGCATAATTTCCTCCCATTTTTTAATTAATTGTCGTCAGCGCCTCTTCTTTTGTTACATTCATTCGTTCGTATAAGTATCAGCGCAACTTGATATTTAAGAGTATACCCTTCTTTGGGTGTTTCTATACCTTGTTAACAAAAAACTGGAAGAACTTTAATTTATAATCTTCAGGCGGATGATATATCATAGACTTCAGTTTCTTTGATAGACAAAATGACGTTTTTTGTTTTTTGTCATGCAATTCCACACGAAAACTCCCCCACAGAAAAACCGCCCAAGCAGGACGGCAGCAAAGCTCTTATTCAAAATTGGATCGAAGCATAGTTTAATATCAGTACCTAACATTCCCAATATGGGTCAAGGGAGGAACTCCCTTGCCTGGGGGTTGGGGGGATGGAATCCCCTGAGCTTCGCTCCCCTGCGCACGGCTCTTCCCCCTGAT
>JAAZEI010000025.1 GCA_012512355.1 Clostridiales bacterium
CTCAGCAGTTGTGACGTGCACTATGCCTGTGCTTTATTCTCTTTATAAATAATGTCAGGGATTTCTTTCAGGCTGCTGATTAAATAATCCGGTTCATAACCTTTGTTGATGACTTCCCTGTCCCTAAATGTGACGGAGGGGTTCTCAATTTGAATCATCAGCCGCCAGCCGGCATTTTTGGTGCCCATGACATCTCGTGAAATGGTGTCACCGACATAGGCAAGCTCTTGAGGTTTCATGCCCAACTTTTCTTCAGCAATCCTGAAAATACTGGCATCTGGCTTGCGAATTCCGGTTTCACTGGAAGTAACCACACAAGACATCATGCCATCAATGCTATACGTTGCAAGGATTTTCGGAACAAATGTGAGGGAAAGAATGTTGCTGATGATACCTACAGCCAACCCTTCATCGCGCAATTGCTTTAAGGTTTCTTTCATGTAAGGCCGCGGGGTGAGCTCTACTCGGCAGGAATCATATAAATAGCTGAGTTCCTCAGACACCTTTGCCAATTTGATCTCGTCAGGCTCATAAGGTCTGAGAAAATACTCTTTCCACACCTGTACACCAGGCAGCTCTCTGCGGGTTTTCTCTGACCATGCTTTATACTCCTCAGCCCTCTCGTATAGCGGTCCATAAAATTCTTCGGGCGGAACATCTAAAACAATGCCTGCGCTTGCCAGTGTTTTGATCACCTGGCTTGAAAAATCTTGCTGCATGGCCTTGCTAACCCTGGAAGTATGTAATGTTCCGCCTACATCAAATATAACAGCTCTAATCATATAATTTCATCTTTCCTATGCCATGAAATCGGAAACGTTTGCGTTATCTGTGTTTATTGTAATGTGTGATTTCTCTCTTGTCAAGGATTATTCAGATTAATTAATATTTAATGGTTCTTGTCTGCCTTTTATTACATGCAGAGGCTTGATTAATCTACCTAATGAAGATATGATAATAATAAATGGATACGTTTGCGAAAAAGGAAGGAAGGGTTGAAGATGAGCTACGTAACCCTCAAAGATATTGCCAAGGTAGCCAAGGTATCATATTCGACCGTATCGCGGGCACTCTCTGGGAGCAAAGAGATTAGTGAAGCCACACGCCAGCGAGTTCTCAATATCTGCCGAGAGATGGGATATACAACAGACTTTGTTGCTCGTTCGATGGTTACAGGGACAACTAACACCATCGGATTAATTCTTACCAGTGTCAATAACCCTTTCATGTCAGAACTTGCCAACTATGTCGAACAGTATACCAGAGCAGCAGGATATAACATTATTCTGTGCAGTTCTGCCCATGAGCTGGAGCAGGAGCAACAGGTATTTCAATTGCTGATGGGTCGACGTGCTGATGGTATCATCATTGTGCCTGCCTCTCAGGGATCCTATGCCTCTCTCGAGACATTTATTAAAAAAGTACCAACAGTCTTCATCAGCGGCAATAGCCGCGATATGCCGGTGAGCTACGTATCGGTTGACAACCACCAGGGCATCGTCATGGGCATGGAGTACCTCATTTCTCTAGGCCACCGCGATATTCTGTACTTTGGACGAAGGCCAGGCAGCCTCACCCACAGTGTTCGTGTCGAGGGTTATCTAGCATCCTGCGGTAAACACGGCCTCAACGCACAGTTTAAAGACAACACCAATAATTTTACATCGATTCACAATGGCTATGAATTAGCCAAGGAACTATTCTCTCACAGGCCGCTGCCATTCACAGCTATTTTTGCCTCCTCGGATACAAATGCCCTGGGTATAATTAAAGCTGCAGACGAGGATGGTATTCGTGTCCCGGAGGATATTTCTATTTTAGGCTTCGACAACATTAGTTATGCGGATCTTCCTAAGATTGAACTCTCAACCATAGAACAGCCCAAGGAGATGATGGCTGCCCGGGCAGTAGAAGAGCTTGTGGGGCGAATCCGCGGAAAAAAGGGAGAACCTTTACAGCTGATACTGCCCCCCAAACTAATTAAAAGAAAGAGCTGTGTAAAAGCAGTGCAAGAGACAGCTTCCTTGCAAAGTTAAGCTTACTCAGAGAATTGGAGAGACTATGAAAGATTTTGATACCTTCGTTTTAGGACAGGTTTGTGTTGATGTTAATACCGATTTTGGCGGCCAACCCGTTCGGGAGCCGGGCGGCGCGGTATTCTATTCCGGGTTTGCAGCTGCCGCCATGGGACACAGGGTAGCTGTTCTTCCAAAAGCAAATCCAAACGATGTGAACCCTGTGGACATATTCTCTAAAAATCCTCACATCAAGGTATTCGCTGTGCAAAGCAAGCAATCCACCTTCATCCGAAACGTGTACCTTACAGCTGACAGAGAGCGGCGCGAGAGCTGGGTAGACAGCCAAATCGAGCCTTACCGCCCCGATGATGTGCCCGCTGTTGATGCCTCCATTTACCACTTGGCGGGATTGATGCGCGGAGACCTTGGCCATGACATGATTCGGTTGGCTGCCAGCCGCGCCATGACAGCTCTCGATGTTCAATGTATTCTGCGTGTGGTGAAGGACGGCCAGATGGTTTTTGAAGACTGGGCTGAAAAGAAGAAATATCTCCCCCTCATCCGCTTTCTCAAGACAGATGCTTTGGAGGCGGAGATTTTGACCGGCTTAACTGATACCGAAGCTGCAGCTCGCCTGCTTTTCCAGTGGGGCGCAAAGGAAGTCATGATCACCCACAATACTGAAGTGCTGGTTTTCGACGGCAACAAAATTTACCGCCAGCCGTTAAAACCTCGTAACCTAAGCGGTAGGACTGGACGCGGAGACACCTGTTTCTCCGGCTATATCACAGAGCGCCTGACCAAAGAAATCCCGCAATCCCTGCGGACGGCTGCTGCGCTGGTGTCATTAAAAATGGAAACTCCCGGGCCATTTATGGGCAACCGGGAGGATGTGGAAAAATATGCCGCTATATTTTTTAACTGCTGACTGAAAGAACTCATTCATAAAGATGAAAAATAGGACGTTTTTCGCCCAGCAAATCGCTGGGCTTCTTACTGAGAAATTTTATACTTCTTTCTTTTCATTAACAAGAGACTGACAGATCTGCAATACTTGGGTGATATCTTCAACAGCAAAATCAGGCTTTGGCGCATCGATGAGCTCTTCATCCTTTTGTTTTGTCAATTGTGAATGAATCAAGATGTTATGTGAAAAGTTTGCTCGACTCGAACCCAATATATCCCTGGACACCGTGTCACCAACATAAACACTGCTGTCTGCCCGGGAGCGCATTTGCCTGAGCGCTATATGAAAAATATTCGGGTGTGGTTTGCGGTAGCCCACCACAGAGGAGAGTGTGACATCGCTGAAATATTTTCGGATACCGTATTTGTCCAACTGCTCAAACACATGATAAAGACTGGCAGTGTTGCTAACAATGCCGAGTTTTAACCCCAATGAACTCAAGCCCTCCAGCATGTCTGCAACTCCCGGTCTGAGGCTGCGTTCAAAGTATAAATTTTCCCAGGCGCAGGCCATCTCCTCTGAAATCTCTTCGACCTCTTTTAAGTTAATTCCTGAATCACTAAGCATATAGTCTGCCCAAATTCTTTCGGGCTTTAATTCAATATTGCTTTCATCCCGCATATCACCATATCGTTTGAGACCTTCCAAGAGAATCATTTGCATCTCTGTGTCAGATTGTTGTACCGGTATATTGTGATGATTCAAAATTCTCGTAATACCTTGTGCCGCACGCTGGAGGGTATCAGGCGTACTGACAATATCTTCCAAAGTCCCGCCCATATCAAACAGTACTGTATCAATCACCTTTATCTTACCTCCTCAGTTTTTTCATTCAGCTTTGTAGATCATTCATTATTCTCTGATGGAAGAGTGATTCTATCATCTCCCTATGCAACTATGATTTACGCAATCGTTTGCGTAGCCTCTGATGCATCATAGTCAATCCATTTAAGCTTGTCAAGATGTTGATGACTGAGTCACAAATCTCAAAAAAGGCATTCGATGGTTTTATTTCAGCCTTTTGTCCTGACTATTTCACCGATTCAATAAAAATAAAGCCACCAACCCAGATACTGAAGTTGATGGCC
>JAAZEI010000200.1 GCA_012512355.1 Clostridiales bacterium
TACCCAACACATCGGTGCCTATTCAGTAACAGTCCGGGATAATACCATTACATTCCTTGATACACCTGGACATGAAGCCTTCACTGCGATGCGTGCACGCGGTGCGCAAGCTACGGATATTGCAGTCCTGGTGGTTGCAGCAGATGACGGCGTGATGCCCCAGACTGTGGAAGCGATTAACCACGCTAAAGTAGCCAATGTTCCGATTATTGTAGCTATCAATAAAATGGATAAGGAATCCGCTAATCCTAATCGTATTATGCAGGATTTAACCAGTTATAGCCTGGTTGCAGAGGAGTGGGGAGGCGACACCATTATGGTACCTGTCAGTGCTCTGACAGGTGAGGGTGTCGATCAGCTGCTGGATATGATTATACTGCAGTCAGAAGTATTACAGTTGCAGGCGAATCCCGACCGTAAGGCTCAGGGAGTCATTATTGAAGCGAAGCTTGATAAGAGCCGAGGCCCCCTGGCGACGGTTCTATTACAAAACGGCACCCTGCATGTTGGTGACAGCATTGTCGCAGGCATGGCCTCTGGCCGTGTGCGTGCAATGCAAAATGATAAGGGGGAACGAGTAGATTCTGCCGGACCCTCGATGCCTGTTGAAATATCCGGGTTTAACGTTGTTCCATTTGCCGGCGACGAAATGATTGCGGTTGATGACGACCGCCTTACACGTCAGGTTGCTGAAGAACGTCGAGACAAGGTACGTGAGCAGCAGTTTGCTTCCGCCAATAAGGTAACGCTGGACAATCTCTTTGATAACATTGCAGAGGGCAAAGTGGAAACTTTGAACATTATTGTTAAAGCTGATGTTCAGGGTTCAGTGGAAGCAGTCAGGCAAGCGCTTGAAAAACTTTCCAGCCCACAGGTAAAGATTCGTGTCCTGCATGCTGGCGTTGGCGCAATTACCAAGGATGATGTCAACTTAGCCTCTGCTTTCAATGCCATTATTATCGGCTTCAACATAAGACCTGATAATAATGCCCGTGCCATTGCAGAAAAAGAATCTGTGGATATTCGTTTATACCGTGTCATTTATCAAGCCATTGAAGATATCGAAAAGGCCATGAAGGGTATGCTGGAGCCTGTTTTCAAGGAAACACTGCTTGGCCATGCCGAAGTTCGCAATGTTTTCCGTATTACTGGGTCTGGTACAATTGCCGGCTGCTATGTGACCGATGGCAAGTTGCAGCGCAATGCACCTGTACGACTGCTGCGTGATAATGTTGTGGTTTTTGAGGGCAAACTTTCATCGCTCAAACGTTTTAAAGATGATGTCAAAGAAGTAGCTGCAGGTTATGAGTGCGGTGCTAGCCTTGAGGGATACAATGATATCAAAGAGCGCGATGTAATCGAGTGCTTTATCATGGAAGAGGTTGAGGAGAAGGGAGTCGCGCGTGGCTAATTATCGAAACGATAAAATTCAGGAAGAAATGAAAAGAGAATTGGATCGTATCATACGAGATAAGGTTTCAGATCCTCGTTTAACCGGTACTTTTTCAATTACACGTGTTGACGTAAGCAAAGATCTTAGTCATGCTAAGGTATATGTCAGCGTGCTTGAGGATGAGCTGAAGGAAGGTATTTTCAAAGCCCTTAAATCGGCTGCCGGGTTCATCAGACATGAATTAATGCAAAGTATGATTATCCGTTACACACCTGAACTGCAGTTTGTCCAGGATAATAATATAGAGTATGGGATAAGGATAGACCAACTGCTTAAACAGGTTGGTGCGGGAACAAAGAAAGATGACGAACACAACAGCGAAGAAGAGTGAGTTTTTACCGATACTGCAGCTGGTTGATCAAGCACAGACTATTCTGCTTTGTACTCACCAGTCACCAGATGGCGATGCTTTAGGGTCTATGCTTGCATTAAACTCATGTTTAATGAGGATGGGTAAAAAAACGAGCATGGTTTGCCATGACGCCGTTCCATCTTACTTACAATTTTTGCCGAATCAAGACAGGATTTTACTTCCAAATCAGTTGAAGGATCAAGCTTTTGATTTGTCTTTATCCATTGATGCTTCTGATTTAGAACGTTTGGGTGACAGCGGTATCCCGTTTAAACAAGCTGCTATCAGCATCCAGATGGATCATCATAAAACCAATGACAGCTTCGCTGATTATAATTTGGTTTTGGATGATCTTCCGGCTTCGGGCAGCATTGTTTTTCGGTTCTTCGAAGCTGCTGGAATATCTATCACTGCTGATGATGCAACGTGTATTTATACGGCCATCACAACAGATACGGGTAATTTATGCTTTGGCAGCATCAGTTCAGAAACTTTTGAACAATTGGCGGAATTGATGCGCTCAGGCTTGCCTCTAATTGAAACAGCAAGGCAATTGCATCTCATGAGAGAAAAAGAGCATGTATTGCTGCTGGGCCGAGCACTTCGTACGCTTCATTTCCATTTGGACGGGCGTTTAACATCCATGGTTTTAACCAAAGAAGACTACAAAGAGTGCGGTGCGACAACCGAACACACAGATAAAATTGTCAATTATGGTTTATATATTCCAGGTGTTGAAATGAGCTATTTAGCGCATGAGACAGATCAGGGCATCAAGTTTAGTCTCAGAAGCATCGCCCCACTGACAGTATCGGGCATAGCATCGAAATTTGGCGGCGGAGGCCATTCTCAGGCTGCGGGCTGCACAATTAATGAACCTCTTTGGGATGCGATAGCAAGTATGCAAAAAGCTGCGCAAGAGGAGTTTTTACATTGAATGGAATAATCAATCTACTTAAACCGCCCTGCCTGTCATCGGCACAGGCGGTTTCTTTTATTAAGCGATTAACCAAAGAAAAAGTCGGTCATGCAGGCACCCTCGATCCGGAAGCTTGCGGAGTTCTCCCTATAATGATAGGAAAAGCAACCAGACTTTTTGATTACATTGCTGAAAAACAAAAAACTTATGTGGCGGAAATTGCTTTTGGGGCATCGACAGATACGCAGGATGCCACAGGACAAGTAACTGTTCGCGGTGATCAGTTTCCCACCAAAGAAAAACTGCAGGAAATACTCTCATTATTTACCGGTTCCATCATGCAGTGTCCACCTTCCTTTTCAGCAATTAAACAAGATGGCAAGCCATTGTATAAATTGGCGCGAGAAGGGAAAATGGTTCAAACGAATCCTCGTATGATTGATGTAGAAAAAATAGATATTCTTGGAGAGTCCTCAGAGCACAGCTTTTTATTGCGTATTTATTGTGGCAAAGGGACGTATATCAGAACCCTTTGTCACGATATAGGCAATGCCATAGGGTGCCCGGCACACATGCGGATGTTAATACGTGAAAAAACGGGTTCTTTTAATATCGCTCAGGCAATCACCATGGAAGAATTTGAGCTATTTATGAAACTAAACTGTAAGCCTGGAGAATGGTTAGTGCGTATGGAAGATACAATTTCTCACTTCCCCACATTTCATGCTCCTGCACATTTATGGAAAAAATGTATCAATGGCGCAGTGTTAAAGCTCGATGAAATCCAGGAAGTAAGCAATTTAGAAAACGGTCAGATGGTTGTAATTTATTGCTGTGAGCAGCTCATCGGTATTTATTATAAAAATGAATCAACTTTAAAAGTACGTACTATGCTACATACATAAAAAGTACAATTTCTTGACAGTATAACTCATAAACTGTAATATTGATTTATTATGGAAGGGGTAAGTGAAGATGCAACCTATGAATAAACATGATGTCAGTAAGCCTATCCGAGACATCGCATACGAAACTCTAAAACAAGCTATTATAACAGGTGAGCTGCCTGCAGGCCATAGAATTGTTGAGACTGTGTATGCAAATAAGCTGCATATCAGCAGAACTCCTTTGCGCGAAGCGTTTAGAAAGCTCGAACTTGATGGGCTGGTTTCATGTGAAGTAAGACGAGGTGTCATCGTACGTGCATTTACCATTGATGACATAGAAGAGATCTATGGAATTCGCAATGCGCTGATGATGCTTATTACCCCTTCAGTCATGGAGAATATTAGTGATGAAGATATTGATGAACTTGAGGGTATACTCAAATTGATGGATGTTAGTGAACAAGCAGCTGATGCTGTGGCTCTTGCCGTTCAAAACAGACAATTTCATCGAACAATAGAGAACATTTCAGACAAAAGGCGAATATTGCGTGTAATTGATAGTCAGGAAGAATATATCACGCGTTTTTCTGCCATGGCCATTGCCAGCATTGTCCGCAGAACCAGTGCACACGAAGAACATCATCAGATGTTGGAGCACCTTAAACAGCGAGATATTGAGAAGTTTGCCACCCTCATGAATCATCACCTAGAAGAAAGTAAAACAGTTTGCCTAAAAGCAGTGGATGGACATGTGGGTAACATTCTGCCAAAACGGATGAATGCATAGTCATAGATAATGTTGAAAGAGTGTTGTCATTAAAAATAGCAAGGAGTCAAATAGCATGTCTGATATTGAAATTGCCCAAGCTGCGAAAATGATGCCTATCCAGGAACTGGCAGATAAAATCGGCTTAATGCGCGATTCCTTAGAACCTTATGGTCGTTTTATTGCTAAGGTCAATCCTGTGTATTATCGTGATATGCCTCAGCGGGCGAAATTGGTTTTGGTAACAGCGATTACACCAACTCCCGCGGGTGAAGGCAAAACAACGATCAGCATCAGCCTGGCAGATGGCCTTACTTATAATGGCAAATCTGCGATGTTGGCATTGCGCGAGCCCTCTCTTGGCCCTGTGTTTGGAATGAAAGGCGGAGCGACAGGCGGTGGCTATGTACAAGTGCTGCCAATGGAAAATATCAACCTTCATTTTACCGGAGATCTGCACGCCATCACTTCGGCAAACAACCTCCTGGCTGCTTTGATAGATAACCATATCCAACAGGGCAATGATCTTCAAATCGATACGCGAAAAATTAATTTCCGACGCTGCATGGATTTAAATGACAGACAGCTTCGCAATGTTATCGATGGACTGGGCGGAGAAAAAAATGGTGTTCCGCGTGAAGATGGCTTTGATATTGCTGCCGCCAGCGAAGTGATGGCTACTTTTTGCATGGCGCAGGACTTAGAAGATTTAAAAGTTCGTCTATCACGCATTGTGGTGGCTCGTAACAAGGACAATCAGCCTGTCACCTGTGGACAGATTGGCGCGCAGGGCGCCATGGCAGCTCTGCTGCGTGATGCAGCGATGCCCAACTTGGTGCAGACAATCGATCACACACCTTGCCTGATTCATGGCGGCCCATTTGCAAATATAGCTCATGGCTGCAACAGTGTCATCGCAACGAAGCTTGCACTGAAGCTGTCTGACTATGTAATCACTGAAGCGGGTTTCGGCGCAGATCTTGGTGCTGAGAAGTTTTTGGATATTAAGTGCCGTCAAAGCGGTCTATGGCCTGACTGCGTTGTGTTGGTAGCAACAATCAGGGCTTTAAAGCATCATGGCGGTGTTCAAAAAAATGATTTGAATATAGAAAATATTTCTGCCCTTGAACTTGGCTTGGATAACCTTCGTCAGCACATCCATAATATTCAAGAGGTTTGGCGACTACCTGTTGTGGTGGCACTTAACCACTTTTCCAGCGATACCACTGCTGAAGTTGCCGCTGTTATTGCAGCGCTCGAACAGCAGGGCGTGCCTTGTCGCTTCAGCGATGGCTGGGCCCAAGGGGGGAAAGGTTCATCCGAGCTGGCTCAGTGCGTAGCTGACTTAATTGACGGCAAAGAAACACCCAAACCAAGCTTCACATACGAAAAAGAATTAAGTCTGCAGCAAAAAATCGAAGCAATTGCTAAAAAAATCTATCATGCGGACAGTGTCTCTTTTGCAGGCAAAAGCAAAGCGATTATAAAACAGCTTGAAGATGACGGATATGCACAATATCCCGTTTGCATTGCCAAGACACAGTATTCTTTTAGCGACAACGCGAAATCTTTGGGCGCGCCTGTAGATTTCGAATTGACGATTCGAGATATTCGTCTTTCTGCCGGTGCCGGTTTTGTAGTTGCTTTTGCGGGGGATATTATAGCTATGCCCGGTTTACCAAAACATCCTGCAGCCATCGACATAGATGTAGATATAGATGGGAAAATTAGTGGTATTTTTTAACGCTCATAGCATTTCAAGTCTTGTTTTAAGGAGTAATTCATGAAAAGGTTTCTGGCTTTATTGTTAGCCATCGCTCTGGTTTTAATTCCAATGTTCGTTTTCGCTGATGAAGAAATTGCGCTTTTCGAAGTAATCACACCCGAGCCCGAAATCCAAGATATACAGACGATCGAGCAGCAGCCAAGTGCTGAAATTTTAACCCAGATTGTCCCCGATCCCATACATCATTTACAGCCAGACGGCAGCATTGTGCTCACCATTAGTGCTGTGGGCGACTTAACAATTGGAGGAGACGTTCGCAAACGCGGCGATTCCATATTTGATAAAGAACTAAAAAAGAATAATGGTGACTTGTCTTTTGTCACAAAGAATGTTCGCGATATTTTAAAAGAAGATGACTTAACCATCGCAAACTTTGAAACAACGCTAACAACGGCACCGGTTTACAAAAAGAACAATGACTTTGTTTTTTCAGCACCGCCTGAATATGTTGAAGTTTTAAAACATGGAAGCATTGAGGCTGTTGCCTTTGAAAACAATCATGCGATTGACCATGGAGAGGCCGGTATTGAGCAAACACAAAGTGTGTTAACCGATGCCGGTATTATTTGGAGTACAGAGGCGCATCCTGGTTTTTATTCAGTTAAGGGTCTTGTCATTGGGATGCTGTCTTATCAAACATTTAACGGCAATTACCCACGACTCCAAGTACAGGTGCCTCAGGACATCGCCGCGATTAAGCAGCAATGTGACATTGTGATTGTCAGCTATCACTGGGGCGCAGAACTTGATTATTCTCCAAATGATAATCAACAGCAATTAGGTCGGCTGACCATCGATGCCGGGGCTGATTTGGTATTGGGTCATCACAGCCATCGTATTAACCCAATAGAAGAATATAATGGTAAATATATTGTTTATTCTCTGGCCAACTTTAGCTTTTCGGGGAATAGCAAGCCCAGTGACATGTCTTCATTTATCTTTCAGACTCGTTTTAGCTTCAAGGATGGGGAGGCAATGTCTCTTGGTTTTAGGATCATTCCGATGCGTATTTCTTCAAAAACCGATTATAATGACTTTGTTCCCACACCTTATACCGATCAGCGCTTAATAGATAATGTAATTCATGTATTGCTCAATAACAGCAAGAACTTAACTTATGCTGTCAGCGATTATCCCCTGGACTGGGAATAAAAGAAAGGCAGCATATGCGCAAAAAGCTGATGCTTTTGAGCGGCAGTCAAATGGCTGCCCAATTATCTTATTATATCCAGCAGATATTGACTGATATTGCTGTGACATTTGGTCACTCATTCCTAATTATTGAAAACAAGATATCGGAACTATCCATAAAAGAATATGGCAGCAGCATAACAGAAGAGGCTATTGTAGCAGGTGCCGATTGCGATGCTCTTTTCAGTATTGCAGATGATGAGGAAGGCTTAAAGGAACTTAGCGCAGGGCTAGGGTGTATACTTTGCGGCCATTTATATACTTTGCCTGATTGCTTGTCTGAATATTCATTGCTTAAGTCAGAGGAAATGCCTGCTGGCCTAATCTCTTATCCAATGACCCTGGATAAAGCTGCTTTTGCATTGGCAGCAAACCATCTTTACAAAAGAGCGAAGGCAGAGAACAGTACTGTAAACGAAATACCTTATCAAGGATCTCATCTTGTATCCTGGGAAGAAGTCACTGATAAAGTTGCTAATAAATACTACATCATGAATCCTAATCGTACGGATGCGAGCGCTTGTTTATCCCAATTGCTGCGCTTTCCTGAAAGTATGGGTGTAGTTTTAGCAACTAAAAAAGCGTGTGAGATTTTGAATGAAGGTGCTAAAAGCATCTGCGGATTACCGTCATTTTTATTTGATGTTTACTGGGATGATAAAGGCGCCAAACTTTTTTATGTACGCACTGAACAAACTGATTCTGCGGAGAATGTCAGCCCTTTTGGACTGCTGTATGCTGCAGTAGACATGTTAAAGTATAGTCTGCAGCTTGAAAGAGAAGCTGCATGTCTTCTCGCCTGTATTAACAATGTCTTAGAAGCTGGATGGCGAACTGCAGATATTGCGCGGAAAGGTCAATTGCATGTAACTACGGAAGCTATTTTTAATCTGATTAGCGAACAGATTGAATTAGTAGGGGAGTTTATTAGACATTGAAAACGCATTATAAGTTACAATATCCTGATTATTTAAACTGCGGCATAAACTTATCAGCTTCTGTCATGAAACATTTTGGTTTAGCAACTGCCCACAACAGTCTATCAATTGTTGATGAGGTGTTAAAGGCGGGGAAATACCAAAAGGTCGTTCTGATGCTTTTTGATGGGATGGGCATGGATGCTTTGAAGCGTCACCTGTCAACTGACTCCTTTCTTAAAGATAATATGCTGATGACGCTATCTGCTGTTTTTCCTTCTACAACAACTGCCGCGACCACCAGCATGATCACAGGACTCACACCGGGTGAGCACGGCTGGATAGGCTGGACAATATACTTCAAGACGCTTAAAAAGAGTATTGATATTTATTGGAACACTATACAGTTCACCAAAGAAGCTGCTGCTGATTTCCCGGTTGCTTCAACACTTTTTCCTTATGAAGCCATAACAGATTTGATACAACAATCAGGATTGGCTGATGGCCAGGTTATATCGCCTTTCAATGGTCTCATTGTTCATAATTTAAATGAATTGTTTATGAGAACAAAGCAACTGCTTCAAGAAACTAAGAAGCGTTATATTTATGTATATTGGCCGGAACCCGACAAACAAATGCATCAATATGGCTGTGATCATGCTTTGGTGAACCAATCAATCCTGAGCATTGAAAGAGGCCTCATTGATCTTCAGGCAAGTTTGGGACCGGATGATGTCATATTTGTAACAGCAGACCATGGCTTAGTGGATTCAAAACCGGACTTCTTCGAGGACTTTCCAACTCTTGAGAATATGCTCCTGATGCCTCCGGTTGTTGAGCCGCGAGCCGCGGCGTTATTTGTAAAAAAAGAGCACATTTCGAATTTTCCTGCCGCTTTTCACGGCGCTTTTGGGGATCATTATATTCTCATGACAAAAAAACAAGCCCTTTCATCGGGTTTATTTGGGACGGGACCCTATAGGGAAGAGCTAAGAGATATGATAGGAGATTATTTTGCAGTAGCTGTCAAAGAATATGCTCTTTATCAAAAGCATTCACATTGTAAATTGCTGGGCATGCACGCTGGATTAACGGAGCAAGAGATGAAAGTGCCTCTGATTGTAATCAGAGGCACATAAGAGTTTTTTATTCGGCAGGGTTTGTTGCACCAAGCGATCTGGCGGTATTTTTTATTCCTTCTGTCATCATAACACGCCTGTCATTGAGTATCCAGACGGCCTCAACACCAGTGAGACTATCTACAAGCGCTTTGCCCTCTTCATAAGGGACGAGAAAAACAGCGGTGGAAAGTAAATCTGCATAACCTGAATCTTCGGTAATGATGGTCACCGAACGCATGAAATCTGTTGGCATTAACGTCTCAGGGGAGAGGATATGGTGGTATCGTTTTCCTTGATAAATAAAATATCGCTGATAATCACCGCTGGTAACAACAGAAACATTATGAAGAAATAACACTTCCATTAGATCGGTGTTAGCACTTGAAAGGATGGCGCCATCAGGATCCTGTATAGAGACACCCCAGTTCTTTCGGCCATCCATTGGGGCGTCACCCAAACGGATGTTACCGCCCGCGTTGATAAAAAACGATGTCATATCACTTTTGAGCATCTCTTGAGCAACAAGCTCTGTCGCATATCCTTTTGCAATTGCTCCCAGATTTATTTTTAAATCTGGGTCAGTTATATTTACAGTCAAATTCGCCTCGTCAAGCACTATGTCATCTATGTTGGTGTGTGCATTTGCTCTTGACAGTTTTTCTATATCAGGCAAATATGCTTTGGTGGCATCCAGTTCTGCTTCCGCTCTGGCATCGTGCCAAAGGTTAATGACAGATCCCAGTGCTATGTTGAACTGACCTGAGACCAGCGGATAAATCTCCTTTGAATACTTGATGATATTAAAAAGTGGTTTAGGGACAGTGAGCGGTCTTTTTTCATCAGAATGATTGAGAACATAGACATTATTGATTCCTTCGTAGCTATGGTAGTTATCAAACATGCGGTGATATTCTCTAAATGATGCTTCCGCTTCACTTGTAACTTTATCGAAAGTTTCTTTGCTTTGTGCAAACCCCTGGATTGTAATAACCGTATCAAAAGTTCCAAAGAAGGACATGGTATATTTATCGTATTTTTTGACTGCAGCACAAGAACTGAGAAGAATTAAGCAAAGACAAAACACCAAAGAAAAACTTACGAATCGTTTCATAAAAACCCCCATTAATCCCAATATCCTAAAGATTTGAGGTCATTGTTGTTATCCATCCAGCCGGTGCGTACTTTGACCCAAAGCTGTAAATTAACATGTGTATGAAGCAGTTTTTCTATATCAATTCTTGATTGAGATCCTATTTTTTGAAGCATCTCACCCTTTTTCCCGATAATAATGCTCTTATGTGAGTTTCGTTCACAATAAATATCAGCATGAATTTCGCTTAAATCTTCTCGTATTTCTTTGACGGATAAAACTTCTACCCCAATCCCGTGCGGTACTTCTTCTCGAAGATTAAGCAAGGCTTTTTCACGGATAATTTCTGCTATCATGGCTCGTTCGCTCTGATCGGTCCAAATATCACCAGGGTAATATTGTGGTCCCAGAGGCAATTCTTCTCTTATTTTTTGCATTAGAAGTTCGATTCCTTCTCCGGTCTTTGCGCTGATAGGGAGCATCATATCAAAACCGGATTCAGCAAAAGAGGAGAGAATGGGAAGGAGTTCCTGAGGGTGGAGCAAATCTGTTTTATTGAGCAGCAAAAACTTTGGGATATTATATTCTTTATAGGCAGCTGCAAACTCATGGTCAGCTTCACGAGGTCTGCTGGCATCGATGAGCAAGCATAATATATCAATGCCCTGAACAGCATTTTCAATTGTTTTCACCATATACTGACCCAACTTAGTGTTTGGTTTATGAAAGCCGGGGGTATCGACAAATATAATTTGAGAATGCTCATCACCAATAATTCCGAGTATCTTGTTTCTGGTTGTTTGGGGCTTAGGAGATACGATAGATACCTTTTCTCCAACCAAGTGATTAATCAGCGTAGATTTTCCAACATTGGGGCGGCCTACTATGGCTACAAATCCGGAATGAAAGTTATCAGGTTTGAGTGAATTTGTCATTCGCTGTCCTTTCCAAGAAATTCCTGTACGCCGCTGGAAGGTGAAAAACTATGAGGTAGAAGTTCTTTTAAAGTTGATTCTACTACTTCACCATCTCCCCAAGTCACCAATATGCGTAAATCTTCACAAAACTCACTAAGTACCTGCCTGCAAGCTCCGCAGGGCCATGGCGGCATGGACTGGGCTGCAATGGCAATGACTGTGAATTGTTTAGCACCTTCACTGACTGCTTTAAAGATAGCAGTACGTTCAGCGCAGTTGGTTAAACCGTAAGAAGCGTTTTCTACATTGCATCCTGTATACAACCTGCCATCTTCTGACTGAAGACAGGCTCCCCCTTGAAATTTTGAATAGGGGACATAAGCCTCTGTCATGGCTTTGCGAGCTAATTCCAATAATTTTGCATCATCATTCTTGAATTGTCCCATGGCATTCATAACTTGTTCTTCTTTTCTACGCATAATTATTTTATCCGCCTCTCTGAGATGATCATATCCGAATAAATGAAAAAGACCATGCACAAGCAAGTAGCAAAGTTCTCTTTCAAAGGAATGTCCAAAATTTTGTGCCTGGACTGCAGCGCGATCTGTTGAAATAATGATGTCACCGATATAATAAGCCTGATTCGCTGTATCCCATTCCTCTGCGAAGAGGTGTTCTGCATTTCCTGCCAGAAAACCTTCGGGATATAAAATGCTAGGAAAGCTTAATACATCCGTTGTGCAGGCAATTCCTCTGTAGATCTCATTAATATTTTTAATGCTTTCATCGTTTGATAGTTCCAGTTGAACCAAAGGAGGGAAAGTAATATTTTCAATTGACTGGGCAGTATTGCAAACTGTTTTGAGCAGATCTAAGGAGACTTTTTTACAAGCAGAGCCCGTCACCAATAACTTCAATGCTTTTCACCCTCTGTCGGTTTAACCAGTGCAGGGGATGGTTTGGGAGCGCTTAAACTGGACAGTACCCTGGATAAAGGCGAATGTTTTTCTTTATCCGGGTAGTCAATTCGTTCGTGGAAGATGCCGTGAATCACCTGGGCGCAAGTATCTCTGATGGTATAAAGGTCCTTAAAGCTTAAAGGAGCATTGCTTAACAAATCACTGTCAAGCTTTGATTTGATGAGTTTCCATATAAAAGCTTTAATTTCTTCAGGGGTTGGACTGCTGAGCGTGCGTACTGCCGCCTCGATGGTGTCACACAGCATGACAATCGCCGCCTCTGCGCTTTGAGGTGGGATGCCATCATAGCGAAAAGAAGAATCATCATCAGGTTCACCGGCTTTTGAGTAAAAGTATGCTACCAGTGAATTACCATGGTGCTGTTCTACAATTTGCAGCAGTTCTTTAGGCAGTCGATATTGCTTGCCCAAGGTCATGCCGTCGCGAACATGAGAAGTGATAATAGCTGCGGATACCGCAGGATCAGTTTGATCGTGAAGATTTCCTGTGCCGATTTGATTCTCTTTAAAATAATGGGGTCTCTTCAATTTACCGATATCATGATAGTATCCTCCGACTCTTGCAAGCAAAGCATTGGCTCCGATCGCTTCTGCCGACGCTTCTGCCATGTTGGCGATGAGAATACAGTGATGGTAGGTGCCCGGAGCCTCCAGCAATAGCCGCCTTAAAAGCGGATGGTTTGGATTGCTTAATTCCATCAGGCGATTATAAGTCGGAAGATTAAAAAGTGATTCTAAAACCGATTGTACCGCGATGCATAAGATAGTAGCTATTGCGGCAGCCCCGCCGGCATACAGAGAACGTTCAAGATAAGTTGTGGAGCTTGAGTTATTGATGAGCCCAAAGCCCAGGACAATAAATAGGTTGATTAACACAGCTACGCTTCCTGCGAGCAGTATAGGGGATCGCTGTCGCTTCGTACCTCTTAATACGATGGCTGCTGCCGTCCCTGAAACAAGTGAACATACAAATATTGTCACAAAGTCTGAGTTGGTTGTATTGGTTGCGCTCAATAGGATTAGTGATGAAATTAAACTCGAGAATGCATTAATGATAACAGCCGGCATGGTACCAATTGTTATTGATAAAAGCATTGCTGCGACAATAACCGGTGTAATATATATCATCTGTATGCTTTTTGCCAAATTACTCAGTAAAATAACAAATAAAAGCATGATAAATATAATAGACAGAAGCCGATGGTCATCAAATAGCTGAGGATGAACCAAATACATAAGAACCATCATCACCGCAAAGGCGGATATCGCAACCAATAAAGAGCCGCCATAAAGTTTAAAATCGATATTCTTGTCATCGAGCAGTCCCAGTTCACGAAGCATTGCGATTTGGTTTGCCTTAACGCGCCCTTCACCCCGAACAACAATGCTTTGACCCTGTTTATAAATAACAGGGTCAACAGCTTTCATGGCGGCTTCTCTTGCTGCTTGCGTTTGTTCTTGATCGATAACCATGTTGGGGGCAATAACCGCATTTAAAGTCGGCAAAACAACATTTTGAAGCAAGCCTACATTTGTTTTATAGCCAACAATCTGCATAATGCTATTAATTGCTATATTTTCCTGACCCTGGCTCACGTGTCCCTGCATAGTGTTTTTAATGGAACTTCGCAAAGCGGTGATAAGTTCATCATATTGAGCGGGAGTAGCATTCATCAAGGTGACCAACTGATAGTCCCGTAAGTTGATCAAAGTGAGCATGCTCGCCGCATAAGAAAGCTCGTCTTGAGTATATTGTCTGGAAGAATTGTAGTCAGGTAAGTTTTCTGCATACTGTCGAACCCCGGATAGTTGGGTAAAGACATTGTCTGCTGCTATAAGAACTTGTTCGGTAATACCATCTGCGAATTTGTACATCGGCGTAACTGCAGCCGCAGCCAGTTCACGGTTTGACTGGGTACTAATCTCATCTTCTAAATCTCTTGTGGCAAATATTGTATAACCAGGGACCATTCCGACACTTAAATCATATCGTTTGGGTGATATTGATACAATAAAACTTAGAAGCACCAGAAAGGTACCCAAGCCCATAATAACATTGCGTTTTAATTTTCTGGAGACGGCAGGAGCTGTGTTATCTAATTTAGTCTTTATGCCATTTTTTTTCTTTACGCGGCTCAACTTATTCATGCCAAGCTCCTATGATTTTGATGCTGTTCATAGGCGCCCACAATACGCTGAACCAAGTCGTTGCGCACAACGTCAGCTTGGGTTAGATTTACGATGCTCAGACCTTCAACGTCTTTGAGAACTTCACTTGCAATTTTTAAACCTGATTGCCTGTTCTGTGGAAGGTCAATCTGTGTGAGATCTCCCACAACTACACAACGAGAGTTTTTACCCATACGGGTTAAAAACATTTTCATCTGTTCGCTGCTAGTATTTTGTGCTTCATCAAGTATAATAAAGGCATCGTTTAATGTTCGGCCCCGCATAAAAGCAAGTGGCGCTACCTCAATCGTTCCTTTCTCAATAAGGCTGACATAAGCATCTTGACCCATCAAATCATATAATGCATCATAAAGCGGACGAAGATAGGGATCTATCTTTTGAGCCATATCACCCGGAAGAAAGCCAAGTTTTTCGCCCGCTTCTACAGCAGGACGGGTTAAAATGATGCGCTCAACATCTTTGTTGCGAAGAGCAAGCACAGCAAGCGCAATAGCCAAATAAGTTTTGCCCGTTCCAGCCGGACCTATAGCCAGAGTTAGTTCGCTGTTGCGCATTGCATTGACATATTCTTGCTGCCCGGCGGTTTTGCAGCAAATTCGCTGACCTCTATAAGTATACGCAACGATATCGTGAAAAATATCTTCCGCGCTGTCACCATGTCCTTTTAGAACAAGGCTGCAAAGATAGCGCACTGTACTGACATCGATTGACTGACCTTCATAAAGCAAAGAAATTAATTTGTCTATTACTTGTTTTGCCAAAGGTTTGGTTCCCTCATTGCCTTGAATGCGAAAACCATTATCTCTTAAAACAATAGACACAGAAAATTCTTTCTCGATAATATTAATAAATTGATCATTCATTCCAAAAAGGGCTTGATATACATCTAAGTTCTTTAAGGGCATTCCCAAAAGACAAATCATCTCCTTCTGCATACGATATATACTGTTATATTTTACTATACTTAGCTTGCCGAAGCAAACTTTTGACCCTGCTTTACAAGTATGCTATCATTTCTTTAGACAAAAGTGAGGATGTGATGCCATTGACCAAAGTTATGGTGAGTATTATTATTCCGGTATATAATGCGAGCAGGTATTTATCTGATTGCATGAATAGCATCCTTGACCAGAACTATAAAGAACTGGAAATTATTTTGATTAATGACGGCAGTCGAGATAATAGTCTGGATCTATGCAAATATTATGCTGAGCTCGACGAGCGTGTATCTTATATCGACCAGACTAATGGGGGACCAGGCGCTGCCAGAAATGCAGGTTTGGAACAGGCCACAGGTAAATATCTTCTGTTTTTTGATAGTGATGATTTGGTGCTTCCTAACACTATAGAAAAGATGGTAAAAGCAATGGACGGCCATGATTTGGCCATTGCTTTGTTTTCACTCAATACATCATCGGGCCAGAGTGTGCGTGGACTCATTAAGCAAGAGATGTATTTTGATAAGGATGATTTTCTTGAGAAGCTCAGCATATGGCCCGGGGCTTATTATTACAGCGCGCTTTGGAACAAGATTTATAAACGCGATATCGTTGAAAAACATCGTATCAGGTTTAGAACTGACTTTATTTGGGGAGAGGACTGTTTGTTTAACATGAACTATTATCTCTATATAAACCAAATACATATAGTTGATTTTGTTGTTTATCAATATAATCGAAAAGTCTCCGGTTTATCTTGGGGCTCCGTATTTCAATTGCATAAGGGGCTAAGAATCAAGCGCGAGATTTATCGTGCGCTTAAAAAGGTATTTATTCAGGCAGATCAATATCAAAAGTATTTCTGGCAAGTACAAAAGTACATCTTAAATATCACTCTGATGGACTGAGCTCATTTGGTTATCCGATAGATGCCGCATTTAAGATATTGTGTTTCCATCGCTGCGGGTAAGACTGGATGATCTTTGCTCTGGCTGCGAAATTCCGCTTGCATTAAATTAACGCCGGCATCATTTGCAGCTTGAAGCACAATGTTTTTGAACATAGCAGCTAAGATATGCTGAGAACAGGAACAGGTTATCAAATAGCCTCCGTCACGGATCATTTTCATGGCTCGAAGATTAATTTCTTTATATCCTTTTGTTGCGGATGCGATATTTGATTTTGATTTTGCAAAAGCAGGCGGATCCAGAACGATGACATCGAATTGTTTTCCTGCCTGCGATTCTTCTCTTAAAAAGTCAAAGGCGTTGGCGGTCTTGAAGTCCACGTTTTCAAACTCATTCAAGTGCTTATTTTCCTGAGCATTTTGACAGGCAAACTCAGAGATATCAATGCCTAGAACACTTTCAGCGCCGTATTTGGCTGCATGGAGGGCAAAACTGCCGGTATGAGTAAAGCAATCAAGCACCTCAGATCCTTTGACAAAAGGAGCAATAGCTGCACGGTTTTCCTTTTGATCAAGGAAATACCCTGTTTTTTGTCCGTGTTTAACATCAATGAGAAAACGAATGCCATTTTCCATCATCTCTACCTTGTCAGGTATCTCCCCATGCAGGACCCCGACTGATTGTTCCATCCCTTCAAGTCTGCGGATTGGGACGTCATTGCGTTCGTAAATACCCATAGGCGATAAAATTTCCACAAGACTCTCCACAATAACCTTTTGGTACTGGCTCATCCCCAAAGAAAGGCACTGCAGGGATAGGACAGGTCCAAAACTATCTACAACAATTGCAGGCAAGCCGTCTGCCTCTGCATGAATGAGTCTGCATGATTGCAAATCGGCGAATTTTCTTCGATAACTAATGGCACGCTCAACCCTCTTTTTAATAAAGTTTTTATCTACTGCTTCATCTTTTGTTGTCAATATACGCAGAGCTATCTGTGAGTTGGGATTATAGACGCCTTGTGCCAAATATTTACCTTGTTTTGTAAAAATGCCAACCAAGTCGCCGGGCATAACGCTTTTATCGGCACGTTCAATATCACTTAGGAATACCCAGGGATGTCCGGAGAAGACTCTTTTTTCTTTACCGGGTTTTAAGAAAACCTTAGACATAAACCCTCCATTGCTTGCATCTTGTATTAATATGATGCTGATTTGTCGCAGTTATCAGTTTGCTGTGAAAATATTGTTAAAGAAAGAAAAACAATAACCAATTAAGCATTTACGACGTGGATTGTAATAATCTGCAGGTGTAAAATAAAATCAATTAAATTTAATAAAGCACAGATTTCAGATTGCTCAGTATTTATTTCTCATACAAAGCATCGCGCAAATAGCCTGCAAGAATCTCGACGATTCGAGTGTTTTTCCCTCCGCGCATCACTATGACATCTGCCTGGTTAAAATAGTTGCGGATATATTTATCATACATCGGTTTGACTGTCGCCAAATATTGTTGAGTGATGCTGTCGATTGTTCTGCCTCGTTCCTTGAAATCACGGTTAAATCTCCGAAGCAGACAAATATCAGCTTCAACATTCATATATAGTTTGAGGTACATGTGATCCAACAAGCGCTCATCATAAAAAGCATGGATTCCTTCAACGATTAATACGTCAGGGGGGTAAAGCAGGGCCTGTTGATCGTTGCGTTCGTGTTTTGTGAAATCATATGATCTTTTTTGAATCGGCTGACCTGACTCCAACTGCAAAAAATCTTGCAGAAGAAGATCGTGATCAAAGATGGAAGGCTCATCATAGTTAAGTTTTCCGCGCTCTTCCAGCGTCAAATTTGGATGATCCAAGTAATATGCATCTTGATTAATTTCAAGACAATTTGCGTTATTGAGTGCTTTAACCAGTTCTCTTGACAAGGTTGTTTTTCCGGATCCGCTAGCGCCGCATATACCGATAAATAGCATAATTTATCCTCCTTGCATCAATTTTAAAAGATACCCAAAGCCTCATGCATTGTCAAGCAAATCAAAATGAGTATAATGTGAATTCGCTTGACGGTTTGGTGTTTGCTTGACACAGTCATTTGCCATGCTATATAATCACACTGAATTGAATATCCTTATCAAGAGCGGTGGAGGGGACTGGCCCTGTGAAACCCGGCAACCGGCATGTGCTAGGTGCTAAATCCAGCGGTGTAGGACACCGGCAGATAAGGCTGATGATAAATTGCTTATCTGGGAGATAAGCTTATTTTTTTGGGAGGTAACTATGAGAAAACTATTTACTTCGGAATCTGTTACAGAAGGACACCCGGATAAGGTTTGTGATCAGGTTTCAGATGCCATATTGGATGCTATTATTTCCCAGGATCCCAACGCCAGGGTTGCATGTGAAACTACAGCTACAACGGGTCTCGTTTTTGTCATGGGTGAAATCACAACAGATACTTATGTATCTATCCCTGATATTGTTCGGGAGGTCGTGCTTGACATAGGGTATAATTCATCCACCATGGGGTTTGATGGGAACACCTGCGCTGTAACCACTTCTGTTCACGAACAGTCTGCGGATATATCCGCAGGTGTTTCAAGATCTTTTGAAACAAGAGAGAATGCTGATTCAAGTCAAGAAACCGGAGCAGGGGATCAAGGAATGATGTTTGGTTATGCCTGCAATGAGACCAAGGAGTTAATGCCCATGGCCATTGCGCTGGCACATCGTTTAACCCGCCGCATGACAGAAGTCAGAAAAGCTGGTTTGTGCTCCTGGATGCGTCCAGATGGGAAATCACAAGTAACTGTTGTATATGAAGATGGAAAGCCCATAGGAATTGATAACATCGTCATATCAACGCAGCATGATGAATACGTCAAACAAGAAGAAATTCAAAAAGATATGATTGAACATGTGATAAAAGCTGTTATTCCTCAAGAGCTATTCATGGAAAACACCAGATTTTTAATTAATCCCAGCGGTCGATTTGTTCTGGGAGGACCGGCAGGGGATAGTGGCTTAACGGGTCGCAAGATTATTGTCGATACCTATGGCGGTTATGCGCCGCATGGCGGTGGATGCTTTAGTGGGAAAGATCCTACCAAGATGGATCGTTCCGCTTGTTATATGGCACGTTATATCGCCAAAAATATCGTCGCTTCAGGTCTAGCCCAAAAATGTCAAATATCCATTGCCTACGCCATAGGAGTTGCTCATCCGGTTAGTTTTACCGTTGATACTTTTGGGACAGGGAAAATTAGCGATGAAGCAATTGAAAACGCAGTGCTGAGTTTGGTTGGTTTAACGCCCGATCAAATCATTGCAAAGCTTGATCTAAGAAAACCAATCTACCGACAGACTGCAAGTTATGGGCACTTTGGTCGCATAGATATTGACCTTCCATGGGAGAAAACAGACCTGGCAGTTTCTTTGCAGCAAGCAGTTCTCTGATCAATCTTAAAAATAAAAAAGGAGCAAACCTTTATGGTTGCTTCTTTTTTATTTTAGGAATACTTAAGTGCCCAAGTATGCTTTCTTCACATCCTCATCTTTTAACAGATCACTTGCAAGGCCCTGTTTTACGATGCGGCCGGTTTCTAGAACATAAGCTCGGTTAGCAGTGGACAAAGCCATGTGAGCATTCTGTTCAACCAACAGCACAGTGACACCTTCCTCATTAATTTCGCGGGTAATGGTAAAGATCTCTTGAACTAAAAGCGGCGCCAATCCCATAGAAGGCTCATCGAGCATTAATAGTTTTGGTCGTGACATGATGCCGCGGCCCATGGCAAGCATTTGCTGCTCACCGCCTGAAAGCGTACCCGCCATTTGTTTTCTTCGCTCTTTTAAGCGAGGAAAGTGTTCGAATACTCTTTCAAAATCCTTCGCCTGTCCGCTCTTATCGTGGTTTGAAAAAGCCCCCATTTCAAGATTCTCCATCACACTCATGCGTGAAAAAATTCGGCGTCCCTCGGGCACCTGGACGATTCCCATCGAGACAAGTTCATGTGCAGATGTTTTTTTAATATCCCGGCCATCAAAATATAATTCACCGCTTTTATAGGGGATAAGGCTTGAAATAGCATGAAGTATTGATGTTTTGCCAGCGCCGTTGGCCCCAATCAAAGTAACGATTTCGCCTTTGTTTACATGAAAAGAGATATCACGCAAGGCATGTATGGCACCGTAAAACAGGTTCATATTATCAACTTTCAGCATCTTGTCTACCTCCCTCTATGGCTGATTCGGGCGTCCCAAGGTAAGCTGCAATCACGTCAGGATTTTTACCTATTGATTCAGGGGTGCCCTGTGCTATGATGCGGCCGTAGTTGAGAACATAGATTCGCTCACAGATGCCCATGACCAGTTTCATATCATGCTCAATGAGCAAAATGGCAACCGAAAAAGTGGTTCGGATAATTTTGATGGTTTTCATCAATTCAGCAGTTTCAATCGGATTCATCCCTGCTGCAGGCTCATCAAGCAAAAGTACTTTGGGGTTGCAGGCTAAAGCGCGGCATATTTCAAGTTTCCTTTGCTGTCCATACGGAAGCCCGTCTGCGCGTGTATTGGCCACACTTTCCATATCAAAGACACGCAGCAATTCCCTGGCGCGAATATCAATACCCAGTTCTTCAGATTGATAGGCGGTTCCACGTAAAACACCTGATAAAGGAGAGTATTGCATTCGGGTGTGAAAGGCGACCTTGATATTATCCAGTACAGACATTGATTTAAATAATCTGATATTTTGAAAAGTTCGGGCAACGCCGTTTTTTGTAATTTCATGAGTCGCCATCCCTTTGATGGGTTTATTCAACAGGAGGATTTCGCCTTCAGTAGGAGAATAAACTCCTGTCAGCATGTTGAATACGGTTGTTTTGCCAGCACCATTGGGTCCGATAAGTCCGACGATTTCGTTGTTACGAAGCTTGATATCAATTCCCTGGGCAGCCACAAGGCCTCCAAAACGTATGCCTAAATTATTTGTTTCAAGGACAACAGCATCTTCCCAAACATCATAATAGGGTGTGAATGGCATTTTAGCTTGTTTCTTTTTGACACCAAATACCTTCTTAAGGAAAGTTCCAGCAGCGTCCCAGACTTTTATAAGTGAGAATTCGTTGGTTCCCATAAGGCCGGAAGGTCGAAAAAGCATCATGAGGATTAGTAACAAAGAGTAGATAACCAATCGCCACTCAGAGAATCCTCGTAAAAATTCCGGAAGAGCGACTAAGACGACAGAAGAAATAATAGAGCCGGTAATTGATCCCATGCCGCCTAAAACAACCATCACCAGATATTCGATTGATTTATTGAAACCAAAGGTTTTTGCTGTCAGCATGCCAATTTGGTGGGCATACAAACCACCCGCGATGCCCGCAAAAAAAGCAGCCAACGTGAAAGCAAAGAGTTTATAATAAGTAGTGTTGATGCCGGTTGCTTCCGCAGCTACTTCATTTTCTCTTATCGAAATGATTGCTCTGCCATGTCTTGAACGGCCTAGCGTGTAGATACTGGTTATAATAACAACCATAATCCAAAATACGATTGAAAACTGAATAGTGTTTGAAATAGCGGGATTACTTGAAAACGCACGTGACATGCGTGTAATGCGCGATAAACCGCCTGCACCTCCGGTGAAGCTTAAATTTTCAATAACAACTCTGATAATTTCCCCAAAGCCAAGGGTTATGA